>JAIKXK010000087.1 GCA_024684155.1 Lachnospiraceae bacterium
CTATGGTGGAACCTATCTTGACTACTACTTAGCTGAGTTTGTTTCAAACCTTCAGTGGTACTTAGACAACTTAGACTATGCAGAAGGTTGGACCTGGTTTAACGAAGACGGTTCTGCTATGAGTGATGAAGAAGTTGCTGCCATGACAAGTGCAGACAAAGCCACAGCCTTTATTGAAGGCAGATATGCCGAAGGTTCCTCTGGAGAAGGTGGCATGGAAGGCGGTCCTGGCGGAGACATGGGCGGTGAAGCTCCTAGTGGTGACATGGGTGAAATGCCAAGTGGCGAAGCTCCTAGTGGCGACATGAGTGAAATGTCTGGAGAAGCTCCTTCTGATGCTGGAACAACAACTGAAAATAGTGATACTACTGAAGCTACCGATTCAACAGATTCTACTGAAGCTACTGATGATTCTGAATCTAGTGAATCCACTGATGATTCTTCAGATAGAAGCTTTTCTAATAGTGATGTAGCTGAAAACTCTTCTGGCGATACCATGGATGTTGGTACTCCTGATGCTGGAACTACTCAGGCTTCTGGATCATCTACTGATTCCTCTAACTACTCTTCCTTCGATGAAATGTTAGAAGCTTATCAGTCAGATATTGCTGAGATTCAGGAAGGCGATGAATACGGAAACAACATCGTAAATCTTTATAACCCATTAAACTTTATCGGTAATGGAGATACAGAAGATTCTACATGGGTTCGTATCCTTTGTGGTGCTTCTGAAGGTGATATTTCAATGTTCAACTCATTAAATCTTCAGATTGCAATGCTTTCTGCAGGAGTTGACTGCAACATTGAATGGCAGTGGGATGGAGGACATGTTCCTTCTGAAATTCTTGGCGAAAGTTTAGCTCTATACGTAGACGAAATGTATGGCGAATATGTTGAAGGTGCTACTGAAGTAACAAAAGCTGAAGCAGAAGCTACTACTACAAATGGTGATGCTACAGAAGCTACTGGTACTGATATTTCATCCTGGGTAGATTACTCTGATACCTCTTCTGTATCCTTTAGCCTTGAAGCAGCTGTAAGCTACAGAACACAAGGTGCAAGTAAGTCAGTTCCTGGATTTGATGTAATTGACTACGGTCAGGAAGATTACGTATTTGGTGATAGCGATGACGATGCTCGTCACTGGAGCGAATATGTATTAAAGGTATTGGAAGAACATGCAGATGAATTATCCTCACTGTTCAATGCCAGTTAGTTAAATAAGACATTTTCCTAAAACCATTTTTCATAATTTAAAAAAGACGGTTGTCTCAATCATGAACCAAGTTCATTGAGACAACCGTCTTTATTTTATACATTATGAAATTTCAACGGTGGCATTCTTTAGTGTACAAAACTTTGAATCCCCTTCCGTATAAGTTGTAAACTCTCCTACTACTGTAATATTATCTCCAGCTTCTACCGTTTTCATAAGCTCCTGAAATTCCTCCGTAGGAACGAATTCAATCCCCTGGGAACAACAAGCTGTGGCATCCTGAACAATACATGCATAATAGGTATAATCCTTAGCCTCATCATAGTAGAGATTGAAAAGACCATCCATCTTAATGACCTTTCCCACGTATTCATCCGGTTCATACATCATATTAAATACTTCTGAATAAACCACAGTCGCAGAAAGTTTTGTTAAATCTACATCTATATCACTTAGTTCGTAGTTTTTTTTTGCGCATCTGTAGCATCTGCTGAAACAGTCTCGTCTGTTACACCAAGAGCCTGCTTTAAAACACCTAAGTTTTCTTCCATAACGGATAAGTAGGTAACTCCATTATCCACATCATCATAAGTGGTAGACTGCATAGAATTCATAGTAAGGATCTGCTGGTCTTTTGAAGAAGTATTATCTACGATTGTCTGGGCAATTTTTCCATCACTTCCATCAATATCCAAAACTACCGGAAGAGATAGCTCATCTACCTTTTGTGCAAGGAAAGTAATGGTTTCAAAGCTTGCTTCTGTTTCTGCTGAGCATCCAACAAAAGCTGCATAGTAGTCTAAATCATAATCATCTACCATATAACGGAATGGAAAACGATCTCCGAATAAAACTGCATCTACTGATTTATTGGCAACAGCAGAAGCGTATTCTTCATCTAATGCTAATAACTCTTCTTTGTAAGCGGCTGCATTTGCGGAATAAGTTTCTGCATTTGCTTCATCTGCAGTAGAAAGAGCCATTTCAATACTATCTACCAAGGTAGCTGCATTTTTAAGAGAAAGCCAAACATGTTCATCATATTCTACTTCTTCCTCTCCTTCTTCACCCTCTTCTTCCTCTTCTTCAGCTTCCATACCTTCTACGATTTCTTCTTCGCTTACAGAATCACCAAGGGTTTCCATTAAGTTAATTACCTGCATGTCCTTATTTGTAGCCTCTGCTAGAGCATCTGCTACCCATTTGTCAGATTCACCACCAACATATACAAATACATCACAGGTGGTAATCTTTAAAATATCTTCCGGTGTAGGCTCATAAGAATGTAAATCTACACCACTTCCTAAAAGCATGGTAACTTCAGCATCACTGGCTTTATCTCCAAGTACATTCATTACCCAATCATATTCCGGGAAAATAGTTGTTACTACCTGTAACTTATCTTCACTTTCTTCTGTAGTTTCTGTGCTACCTGCATCTGTAGTTTCTGTAGTTGTTTCTTTACTTCCACATGCTGTAAATAAACTGAGTGTTAATACTGCAGCAATTAATAAACTAATATATTTTTTCACAATAAACCTCCAATGTGTTTCGAAATATCCTTTTGATATTTCAGCAAATGTTTTTCTATTCGTATTTCCATATCAAGTATAAATTTTAGCTGTCTAGTCTTACCTTATCCGATACTAAAGTTTTACTTACTTCATCGTAAGTATATTTTGTGACTTTAAAAAATAGATAAACTACAGGAAGAATCATAACAAATGAAACAATTAGTCCACTACCTAGCTGTTGCAAGGTTTGTTCACATATATCAAGACAGGAACAAACGGGACAATTATTATGGTCACATTTGTGATGAGCTTCTGCCATTAGAAAGAAGGCTGAAAATGACAAACTAAAAAGTAATATAAAGCAAACACTAAACGATGTAATTTTATTTTTCACCATAGTCTCCTTTCTTAGCTTTTTTAGTCAGATTCTTTTGAACACTCCTCGCACAATCCATAAAATACCGTACGTCTTGGATCCATTCGAAATTTATGTTCTTTATACAAATGGGCCTGCATCTCTTCCACCTCATCGCAGTGTAGATGAATGAGTTTTCCGCACTTTTCACATTTACAATGGAAGCAGACATGCACTTCATCTGATTTACATTCTCCAACATATTCAAAACATGCCGGGGAATTTCCATCAATAATATACTTATTAATTACACCCTCATCCACAAGACTTTCTAATCTTCGATATACTGTGGACTGACCAATGGGTGCCCCCTGACTTTTAAAGTATTCACATACGTCACTGGCTGTTATATGATTGCCAGAGGCGGATTTTAAATACTCCACCAGGATGTCTTTTTGTTTCGTTTTGTACTTCGATCTGGAATTCATCTCTTACCCCTATTGATAGATTATTCTCCCAAATTACTATAATTATTAATAATTTCTCCTGTCCCATAAAAAATGGGAACGATTCTCAATTTGAGAACCGTTCCCAATTATAGCAACCAGCTATTTACTTGTCAACAAAAATGAGAATCATTCTCAAATTTGTTTTTATTCAGCAAAACTCATCTGTGAAGTCTTTTCTGTATTTAACAATGCTGTTCTTGCTGCACCAAACTGTGCCTTAAAGTCTTCTTCTTCTACCATAACTCCACCAGGAAGTTCTACTGGATAGGTAATGCTTTCTGAACCTGTATCGTAAGATAAGTTATATCCACCCACATCTGAATATCCGTTGTAGATAATTCTATTTGCTTCAGATAAGTTGCATACCTGATTTCCATCAGATGTATCACCCATTTCATAGGTTCCGTAAGTAGATACTGTAGTGTTGGAAAGTAACATACTATATGCATAGCTTGCTTCTGTCATGGTTAACTTATAAGTACCATCTTCGTATAACATAAGTTCATACTCATCATAGTTTTCGCCATCATAATCGTTTTCTACAGATTCACCATAAACATATACACCGGTGATTTCAGCACTACCGCTTCCTCCGCCGCTAAATAATTTATGTCCAAGGAATCCACAAAGTAAACTGATGATAACAGCCATAATTACAATTACAATTACTTTTTCTTTCTTCACGATATCATCTCCTTCTTCTACTTCTTCCTCTTCTTTCTTAGGAAGGGTCTTTGCGTAGGCAATGTGAGCAATTAATGTTCTGATTATAAAGAACAGGCACACGCCTACAACTACAATGTTTAAGATAATAAGAGCAATTACCCAAATTGGTGTCGTTTTCTTTACAGTTCCGTCTTCTGATACGTTATCCATAGCGTTTGAAGTACCAACTGCATAGATAACATTCTTTGCTGCTCTTTGAACATTTGCCAAAACAGTAGCATTCTTTGTCCAGTCTACAGTTGAGTCATCCTCTTCTTTATAAGAAGCAAGATCCCAGTATGAACTATTGGTATTTAACCAAAGGTCAGTTCCTGCAGAAAGTCCTGAAATAATATCCTGATAGAACATAGCTGAGGTAGAAGCCTGGTCAGTAATAACGCATCCTTCAAATCCCCACTCATTTCTTAGAATGTTTGTTACAAGTCCCTTATGAGCACCTGCCCATCTGGCACCAACGCGAGACATTGCATCCATAAGTCCTGTGGTATGACCAATGGTAACAGCGCCTTCAAATCCTTCTAAGTAGATTTCACGAACGGACTGTTCATTTGCAAACATACATCCGCCATAACGGTTGGTTTCCTGATCATTTAATGCATAGTGTTTTGCATA
>JAIKXK010000123.1 GCA_024684155.1 Lachnospiraceae bacterium
GAAAGATAACCATAGAAGATTAGAATGAAGATTTTAGGAATTGATTCTTCTGGATTGGTAGCTTCTGTTGCGGTTGTAGAAGATAATGAACTCATTGGTGAGTACACATTAAATTATAAAAAGACCCATTCCCAGACCCTGCTTCCTATGTTAGATGAGTTAAAGCAAATGATTGAGCTGGATTTGGATAGTATAGATGCGATTGCTGTGGCGGCTGGACCGGGATCTTTTACAGGACTTCGTATTGGCTCTGCCACTGCAAAGGGATTAGGGTTGGCGTTAGAAAAACCTTTAATTGCTGTGCCAACAGTAGATGGTCTGGCATTTAACCTTTGGGGGGCAAAGACAAATATTTGCCCTGTTATGGATGCAAGACGAAACCAGACTTACACTGGATTATACGCTTTTGATGAGAATCAAAGGTTTCAGGTTTTAGTAGAACAGTGCGCAGTAGATATTAATGAAATCGTTGAAAAAATTAATGAGACAAAGGAAGCAGTTACTTTTTTAGGTGATGGTGTACCTGTTTTTAAAAGTATCATTGAAGAGAAAATAAAGGTGCCTTACTTTTTCGCACCAGCAGGATTGAATCGTCAGAGGGCCTCTGCCCTTTGCCTTTTGGCAAAGAACTATATGGAAGAAGGAAAGGTAGTTTCTGCAGCAGACTTCAGACCGGATTATCTTCGCTTGTCTCAGGCGGAAAGAGAAAGATTAGAAGCTCAAAAAGGAGCAAAAGAATGATTCGACTGGCAAAAGAAAGAGATGCAGAAGAATTAGCTCTAATCTCTGAACGAAGCGTGGATCCTAAGTGGACAAAAGAAGATTTTTTGAGTGCATTTAAAAATCCTCAGGCACGGGTGTTTGTCTGCGAAGAAAAAATGATTGTAGGATATGGCGTATTGTACTTTGCCGCAGACGAAGGAGAAATCCCGTCCATAGCAGTGGAGGAATCCTATCGAAGAAATGGCTATGGAGATGATATCTTAGAAGGAATGCAGGGATTTTGCCTGGAGGAAAAGATTCATAGAATATTTTTGGAAGTACGGGAAGGCAATTTTGGAGCTATTTCTTTTTACAAGAAAAATGACTTCATCGAAGTTGGAAGAAGAAAAAAATTTTATGACCATCCGGTAGAAGATGGTTTAATACTAGAAAAGAACCTAATGGAAAGGAATACTACATGTTAGATGTATGCTTGTTGGGAACAGGTGGAATGATGCCTTTACCTCATCGATGGCTTACAGCACTATATACAAGATATAATGGAAGTAATCTTTTGATAGATTGTGGGGAGGGCACACAGATTGCTATGCGGGAAGCTGGCCTTAGCCCAAGACATATTGATATTATCTGTTTTACTCATTTTCATGGAGACCATATTGCGGGGCTTCCTGGATTGTTACTTGGAATGGGGAATGCAGATCGAAGCGAACCTTTGATATTGATTGGACCAAAGGGATTGGAAAAGGTAGTAAATTCACTGAGAGTGATTGCACCGGAACTTCCTTTTGAACTGATTTTTAAAGAGATTCAGGGAGCGGAAGAAATTTTTGAGATTAATGGCTATACCATTACTGCTTTTAAGGTCAATCACAATGTGGTTTGCTATGGCTATACCATAGATATTAAACGTGCAGGAAAGTTTGATGCTCAGGCTGCGAAGGAAAAAGAAATTCCTCTTCAGGCCTGGAGCCTTTTACAAAAAGGAAATACAGTGGATATAGACGGAAAAGTTTATACACCGGATATGGTAATGGGACCGGAACGAAAGGGTATTAAGGTAACTTATACCACAGACACAAGACCTACCAAAAGTATTGTGGAACATGCCATTGCTTCAGATTTATTTATCTGTGAAGGCATGTACGGGGAAAAAGAAAAACAACAAAATGCGTTGAAGAATAAACACATGACTTTTTATGAAGCAGCACAGTTGGCGAAAGAAGCTGACGTAAAGGAAATGTGGCTAACTCATTTTTCGCCTTCTTTAGTAAATGGAAGACAATATATGAGGGAAGTTCGTAGTATTTTCGCAAATGCCCATTTGGGAAAAGATGGCAAAAAGGTGGAAATTGATTTTATTGAGGAGTAGGTTATGAAAAATACGATTCGAATTGTAATACTTGTAATTGCTATGGGATGTTTAATTCTAGGATACTATTATTATTTGTCTCACAGAAATACAACTACAGAAGATAATGAAGCGACTACAGAAACAACCGAATTACAAAAGGTGTTGGAAAAAGATTTTTCTACTGAATATCCAGAAACTCCTCGTTCTGTAGTAAAGTGGTATAACCGAATTATTTCTTTGTATTATGAAGAAACTACAAAGGATGAACAGGTAGACAGTCTTTGCGATCAGGCCATGATGTTGATGGATGCTGATTTGTTGCAGTATAATCCCAGAGATACCTATATTGCCAGTGTAAAGGCTGATATTCAGGACTATAAAAATCGTGAAAAGAAAATTGTTACTATAGAAGTATGTTCGACCTCTGATGTAGAGTATAAGGACCGGGATGATGGGGATTATGCCTATGTTTTGGTTTACTATTTTATTAAAGAGGGAAGCAACTTCCAAAAGACTTATCAGAAATTTGCTCTTCGAAAAGATGATGGAGGCAAGTGGAAAATTATAGCAATGCAGCTTACGGATGCAGATGGTAATGCACTCCCTACTGCAAATTAAAATAGATTCGAGGTTAAGTATATGAGTGAGGTGAAAATCCTAGGAATTGAAAGTTCCTGTGATGAAACCGCAGCAGCAGTTGTTGTAAATGGAAGAGACGTAAGAAGCAATATTATTTCTACCCAGATTCCTTTGCATACCTTATATGGAGGAGTGGTTCCAGAAATTGCTTCTCGTAAACATATTGAACGTATTAATCAGGTAATAGAAGAAGCCTTAAAAGAAGCGGATATGGAATTATCTGATATGGATGGAATTGCAGTTACCTATGGACCGGGATTGGTTGGTCCTCTTTTAGTTGGCGTAGCAGAGGCAAAGGCTATTTCTTTTGCTAAAAATATTCCCTTGGTGGGAGTCCATCATATTGAGGGGCATATTAGCGCAAATTATATCGAGAATAAGGATTTAAAGCCACCGTTTCTATGTCTCGTTGTATCCGGTGGCCATACCCATTTGGTGCGAGTATTAGACTATGGTAAGTATGAAATCTTAGGAAAGACAGTAGATGATGCTGCAGGAGAAGCTTTTGATAAGGTGGCTCGTGCAATAGGACTAGGCTATCCAGGTGGACCAAAGGTAGAACAGGCAGCAAAAGAAGGAGATCCTTTTGCCATAACTTTTCCTAGGGCAAAGGTAAATGGTAGCGAATATGACTTTAGTTTTAGCGGGTTAAAATCTGCAGTGCTAAATTATATTAATGGGGCAAAGATGAAGGGGGAAGAAGTAAATCACAATGATTTGGCAGCTTCCTTCCAAAAAGCAGTAGTAGATGTGTTGGTGGATCACGCGATGCATGCTATTGATGAATATGGTACGGAGGCATTTGCTATTGCTGGCGGAGTGGCTTCTAATGGTGCGCTCCGAGAGGCTATGAGAACAGCTTGCGCTAAAAAGGGAATTCCTTTTTATCATCCATCTCCCATTTTGTGTACCGATAATGCAGCTATGATAGGGGCAGCAGGATACTATGAGTATATGGCTGGCGCAAGAAGTGGCTGGGATTTAAATGCCGTTCCTAATTTAAAATTAGGGGAGCGATAGTTGGTTTAGAAGATTGAAGATTGAAGAAGTTTGATATGTGTTTCTTCCTATTAAGAGAAATGCTTGAAAACTTCTTCTATTATTATAAGAAGAAAGACAATTTTAATCATCTGAAATTAAATAAAAAACTATAACATATAAATTACAAAGAAAGTTATTTGTGAAGGAATTATTTTATGGAAAAATATAGTGCCGTTGTTTTGGCAGGAGGCTCTGGAAAGAGAATGGGCCTTAAAGTGAAAAAACAGTATTTAGAAATCATGAATAAACCATTAATTTACTATTCTCTAAAAGCTTTTGAAGAGAGTCCTGTAGACGAGATTGTTCTTGTGGTAACTCCTGGGGATGAAGCTTATGTAAAAAAAGAAATAGTAGATCAATATAAAATGCATAAAATTAGTTATATCGTTGCAGGAGGAAAGGAACGTTATAATTCTGTCTATGAAGGACTAAAAAAATGTAGCGGTGATTATGTACTAATTCATGATGGGGCAAGAGCCTTTGTAACAGAAGATATAATAAAAAGAGCAATGGATGGGGCAAAAAAATATAAAGCCTGTGTGATTGGTATGCCGGTAAAGGATACTATTAAAATTGCAGGTGAAGATGGATTTGTAGATAGTACTCCGGAAAGAAGTAAGGTATGGATGGTACAAACTCCCCAGGCGTTCGAAACGACTCTTGTAAGGAATGCTTATGAAAAAGTATTAGCAGGGGATACTACAGGTATTACAGATGATGCTATGATTGTAGAAAAAGCAACGAATCAAAAGGTGAGATTAATAGAAGGAAGTTACGATAATATAAAGGTTACAACACCGGAAGATTTGGATGTTGCAGAAAATATTATAAAAAAACAAAAT
>JAIKXK010000128.1 GCA_024684155.1 Lachnospiraceae bacterium
GATTTATCTGTTTTCCATTGATGAGGAAAATGATTACTATTTATTAGAGGATGCAGAACAGATTCCAGAAGGGTATGAATACGTTGATTTAAAAGAGCTGCGTAACCATGGCGAATATAAAAAGTATCGTATGTTTGTGGCTTATACCGCTATGCAATTATCCAGATGGTATAAGAACAATCGATTCTGTGGGCGATGTGGTGGAAAGACATATTTAGACGAAAAAGAAAGGGCGCTTCGCTGTAATTGTGGTAATGTGATTTATCCAAGAGTGGTACCGGCGGTAATTGTTGGAGTTATAAATGGAGATAAACTTTTAGTGACAAAGTATCGCGTGGGGTATGGTCATTTTGCTCTGGTAGCAGGTTTTACAGAAATTGGTGAAACCTTAGAGGAAACAGTAGAACGTGAAGTAATGGAAGAAGCTGGGCTAAAGGTTAAGAATATTCGTTATTATAAGTCGCAGCCTTGGGGAATGGCTGATGATATTTTGGCTGGATTTTACTGTGATGTAGATGGAGATGATACCATTTCCATGGATGAAGACGAATTGAAATTGGCAGAGTGGAGAAGCCGTGATGAGATTGAACTTCAGCCAGACGATTTTTCACTTACCAATGAAATGATGAAGCGATTTAAAGAGGGGCTTTTGAAATAAAAATAGATTTTATTTCAAAAAAATCACTTTGGATTGGAGTGATTTGTGGTATGATGAAAGAGTACTTATAAGAATCACAGGGAGAGGGGACTTATGAAACAGTTATTAGCAATTGGAAAAGCAAACGAAGAGGCAAAAGCACTATATTCTTTTTTTGAAAAATATTTTGGAATGCAGGTATTTGAACAAAGTATTGATTCTGTGACAGGGGTGATCCAGGCCATGAAGCCTGATCTTTTGTTGGTCAGTGTAGAGGAACTTTTAGTATCTCCTACCATGGCATTAAATGATTTGCAAAAACAGCTCCCAGATCAGTTAATTCTTACGGTTGGTAAGACAGAGGATTTTGTTCGATTTGAAAAACTCTATGTAGGGGAACCTATTGAGAATATTAAGCTTCCATATGAAGATGATGCAGCTCTTTTTGCAGTTTGCTCAAAGCTTAAAATTTCCATGAAGAAATTAAAGCAAGAGAGTGCTAATAAAAAGACGATTTTAGTAGTGGATGATGATGCTACTACACTTCGTAGTTTAAAGAGTATCTTAGATGATAAGTATAATGTGGAAGTGGCAATTTCAGGAGAAAAGGCGTTTCAGATTATGGATGAAAAAATCCCAGATCTTTTGATTTTGGATTATGACATGCCAGTAATGAATGGAAAACAGGTATTAGAGAAGGTTCGTGCTACACAAAAGCTGGCTCATTTACCAGCAATCTTTGTAACTGGAGTAACGGATAAGAGCAATATTACTTCGTTAATTTCTCTTCGTCCTTCAGGATACTTGTTAAAGCCTATTACAATGGATGTGTTACTTGCTGAAATTGGGAAAGTATTAAAGTAGGAAATTATATGGCAGTTACAGATATTTTGGACTTGGTAAAGAAAAAAGCAAAGGAAGACGAGACGTTCAAACAGGCCCTTCTTCATACGAAGGATATGGAAAAACCTGTAACGGAGTTTTGCAAGATTTGTACAGAAAATGGATTTGAATTATCTGCATTTGAATTGGTTACAGCAGGAGAAGATGCCTATGCAGCTATGAAACGCTCTACCAATGGTGGTGGAGAAAATTCTCCTTTACTTGAGGATGCAGATGATTTGTATGGAATGTTTTTATTAGAATTAGAATAACAGAAAGGGGCCGAAAAAAAGGCCCCTTTTTTAGGTAGAAAGGAAGTGTCGAATCAAGTGGGTGCGAAAGTGTTGTTTGATCGCAGGGCCTTGTTTCGTTTAATTCTTCCACTTTTGGGAGAACAATTTTTAAGTATTAGTTTGGGACTTTTTGATTCCCTTATGGTGTCATCCTGCGGAGAGGCGGCAGTATCGGGAGTTTCTTTGGTGGATTCCATTTCTGTTTTAATTATTCAGGTATTGTCTGCCTTAGCAACTGGTGGTGCTGTCATTTGTAGCCAATATTTAGGACAGGAACACTATACTCATGCTAAGCGTGCAGCAGGACAATTAATGCTTGTTATGGTAATTGGATCTGTAAGTATAATGGCCCTTGTTTTATGTTCTTATAAGGGGCTGTTAAGATTGATATTCGGGTCTATTGAAGTAGATGTCATGGATGCTGCAGTAACCTATTTTTGGATCAGTGCCTTGTCATATCCATTCCTTGGCCTGTATAATGTAGGGGCAGCTCTGTTTCGAAGCCAGGGAAATAGTAAGATTTCATTAATGGCAAGTTTTATTATGAATGTGTTTAACATTGGTGGAAATGCAATTTTAATCTTTGGCTTTCATATGGGAGTTGCAGGAGCTGCAATGGCCACCTTACTATCAAGGATAATTTCAGCCTTTGCAGTATTTTGGATGCTACAAACGAAAAATCCTGTGTTAGCCTTAAACAAAGAAGTGTTTTTTGCCTTTGATAAAAAAATGATACGACGTATTTTATCCATTGGTATTCCAAGCGGTATTGAAAATGGAATGTTTCAAATTGGGAAATTGCTTCTTTCCAGTATGATTTCAGGATTTGGTACTGTAGCCATTACAGCAAATGCTGTGGCAGGAAATATAGCCAGCGTCTTTAATGTTCCTGGTGTTGCAGTGGGACAGTCCATGCTTACAGTTATCGGACAGTCCATTGGCTATGGTGATGAAGAACAAACAAAACACTATGGAAAAGTATTGCATCGCCTGTCTTTAGCCTTTGTATTTTGTGCTCAGGTATTACAGTTATTACTATTACATCCAATTCTTCGGATGTATCAATTATCGGATGCTACTTATATGGAGACAGAACGACTTTTGGTTTCTACTGCCTTGTTTGCAATGTTTTTCTGGGCAGAGAGTTTTGCAACACCAAATATTTTGCGAGCAGCAGGAGCAGCGAAGTTTACTATGATTGTAAGTACTTTTTCCATGTGGGTATTTCGAATTTTAAGCGCCGTAGTCCTAGCTCTTCATTTTGAATTAGGTGTCTTTGGTGTTTGGCTTGGTATGTACATTGATTGGATCTTTAGAGGTCTTATTTTCTTCGTGGTGTATATTCGAGGAAAGTGGGCAAAGAGAAAACCAATTGCAGTATAAAAAGGAGTGTATGATGGCAAAGAAGAAACAAGAAGTAAAAACAAATGCCATGCGTATTTTAGATAATTTAGGAATTTCATATGAAACACAATCCTATGAATGTAAGGAGTTTGAGGATGGATCTCATACAGCAGATATGCTGGGATTGAACCATGATGAAGTTTACAAGACCTTAATTTGTCATGGAAAAGATAAAAGTTACTATGCCTTTGTAATTCCTATTGACGAGGAACTTGATATGAAAAAGGCAGCCAAAAGCGTAGGAGAAAAAAGCGTGGAGATGATTCACGTAAAAGATTTAAAAAATATAACAGGGTATGTTCGCGGAGGATGTACTTCTGTTGGATTAAAAAAGCCCTACCCGGTTCGCATTGACCAGGGAGCACGGGAAAAGGAGCTTATTTATGTCAGCGCTGGAAAGGTAGGATGTCAGATGCGTCTTTCTCCAATAGATTTATGTAAAGCAGCGGGAGGAGAATTCTCGGATATCATTCGAAACTAAGGTTATAAAAAGGGGAAGTACTAGGAAGAGGATAATATGATTAGAGTAGCTGTAGTAGAAGACGAACAAAGTGATATTAATAACTTGTCCGCTCTATTGGAAAGATACGGAAAAGAACGATCGGAACATATAGAGGTATTTCCATTTAAAAATGCCATTAATTTTTTAAATGGATATCAACCAAACTATGATTTGATTTTCATGGATATTCAGATGCCCCATATGGATGGAATGGATGCTGCATCAAAGTTACGGCAGATTGATAGCGATACCCTGCTTATTTTTGTTACCAATATGGCAAATGTAGCGGTAAATGGGTATGAGGTGGGTGCTTTTGATTTTATTGTAAAACCGGCAGAGTATGCTTCTTTGAAATTAAAAATGGATCGTGTGGTGGAAAATCTTTCCCTGCAATCAGACAAAAAAATTATCATTACATCAGATGGAGCAAAGATTTTATTTCAGTCAAAGGAAATCCAATATGTGGAGGTGCTGGATCATAAGCTGATTTATCATACCATAAGAGGGGACTATAGTACCTATGGTACTATGAGCAAAGCTGCAGCAGAATTAAAGGATTCGGGCTTTACCTTTTGTAATAAATCCTTTCTTGTAAATATGAAGTATGTGACCAAGGTTGAAAAATATACGGTTACAGTTGGAAATGCCCAGTTGCAAATTTCCCATCCTAGAAAAAAAGGATTTATGGAAGAATTATCTGCATATATAGGAGGCACTTTGTAAATGGATTTATTTTGGAGAGAAAATATAGTCATTGGCCTTTTGCTTGTGGAGCTGGTGCTTTGTCGTCCTTTAAAACGCCGTAGATTTTGGTGGCTTAGTTGGATAGGCTTTGCTATTTTAATGTTTTTAGTAGCTCATTTTTTTAATGGAAATTGGGTATGGGAAGATGACCAAAGAATTCAATTAGGGGCAATGCTACAGACAATACCAGCTCGAATTATAATTTTTGGGTTATCCTATGGACAGATGATGTGTTGTTATAAATTGCCGGTCTGGAATGGCTTGTATTACCTGGCAATTGCCATGTCCTTGCAGCATACACAGTTTTCCATCTATAAGATTATAGAAGAGGTATTGCGCTTAACCCATATTGCAAATGCGGTTGGGGTTGAATCTATTCTGCTTGATTTAGCAGTACTTATGGTTTACTTACTTCTTATGGGCTTTATCATATCAGAAAAAAAACAGATTGAAATCCGGGGAGAAAATCGATTTGTAGTGATTTTAGCCATGGTATTATTTATGGCATCAGAAACCATTAGTATGTATCTTTATGTAAAAGATCCAATGGTAAATTTTGGATGGACCCTGGTAACCACAAGAACCCAGGATATTTTTTATAATATTGTTATGTTAACCATGCTTTATAACCTGATTGGCCGAAAAGCATTAGAAGTGGAAAATGATGCTTTGTCTGCTCTTTCTAGACAAAGAAGTAATCAATATATTTTTACCCAGGAACTAATTAATACCATAAATATTAAATCTCATGATTTAAAAAAACAGGTAAGGTATTTAAAAAATAATACGGAAGGTACGAAGGAATTTCTAGATGATATTGAATCAAGTGTGTTATTGTACGATTCCATTGTTCATACTAAAAATGATACTCTAAGCGCAATCCTTACAGAAAAAAGTATGGTTTGTCAAAAAAATGAAATACCCTTTACATGCATAGCAGATGGCAGTGGACTAGGATTTATAAAGGAGTTAGATATTTATACTCTTTTCGCCAACTTAATGGATAATGCCATTGAAGCATCAGAAAAAGTGGCTGCAGAGGATCGTAGTATTTCTCTTATTGTAAAACAGCAGGGAAGTTTTATTTCCATCCATCAGGAGAATTATTTTAAGGAGCCACCACAAGAAGAAAATGGAATTTATAAAACCTTAAAAGCCAATAAGGACTATCACGGATTTGGTATTAAAAGTATGAGAAATATTATAGAGAAATATAATGGGACTTTAAGTATTTCTGTTGATGAAAAAAGGTTTCGGACAAATATTCTGATTCCAATACCATAA
>JAIKXK010000132.1 GCA_024684155.1 Lachnospiraceae bacterium
TGCCATTCCGCCTACGCAAAACTATGATGACATTGAATACACATACAATATGCAATTTCAATTTATGGAGGCCCTCTCCCAAGGAAATTTAGACCTTGCAAGAAACATGTTAAAAAAGACTGCTGCCTCTCATGAAATTGAGAATAGAACAGACAATGAGCTTCGTGATATTCGAAATATGATGATTGTATTAAACACACTTTGCCGTCTTGCCCTGCAAAATGCCGGTGTTCATCCTATCCAAATAGATAAGTTATCCAGGGAATTTTCACTTCGAATAGAATCCTCCTCTACTTTAAAGTTGCAGCGAAATCTTTCAGAGGAAATGATTGTTCGCTACTGTGAGTTGGTAAATACTAAATTCCAGACAGATAACCCTAAAATTAATCGTGCGCTAAATCACATTCAGACTAATTTCATGCATCCTATCACTTTGTCTAACACTGCCGAATTATTACACATGAGCCCAAATTACTTATCAAAGGAATTTAAAAAACAAACAGGCCAATCCTTTATGGATTACCTGACCACCTACCTCATTAATTCCGCCAGGCGAATGTTAGAAAAAACGGATTATCCCATTAGTGATATTGCTGAAATGTGTGGTTTTATTGATAATAATTATTTTTCCCGGGCATTTAAAAAACACGTGGGTTCTACCCCACGTGAATACAGAAAAAACAATCGTTTATAATTTTTCCTTAAATAGAATTTCATTCACCTTATAAATATCGCCATCTAGCACTTCATAAGTAGCCTCCTGATTTTGGGAGGCTGCATTTTTTAGATTCGGGTAAGAATTATTTGAATGAATATAAATACTTTCTATTCCACAGGCATTTGCAATTGCAATATCCGTAGTTCGATCGTTTCCAATTATAATTGACTCTTCCCTTTTCAAATCATATTCTTTTAATAAAGCTTCTAAAAATCTAGGATCTGGTTTTTTCATCCTTTTATCCGAGCTGATATAGATTCCATCTAATTTATCATACAAATAAAGCACCTTTAATTCCGGAATCGTAAATACATTTTGTGCATTTGAAAGCAAATAGTTTTTTCCACCTTGACGATGAATTTCATCTAATAATTCCACAATGCCATCATATACATATAAAAGGCTTCTTGAAAGCACGCGAAATGTTACTGCTATAAAATCTACTAAACTATCATCAACCACAACACCTTTTGTTTCAAATAGTTTAAAAAATACTTTTCGTAGTTCTATTTCCGAATACTTTCCCATTTCTTTTTCCAACAAAAAACTTTCTTCCCTACACAAGTTTTTATAGGATTGTTTCAATTCTCTCCAATCATAGACAGCTCCATAACTACCATACAGCTCTGCCATCTTTTTCCACAAACTAGCCTTTGATTCATCCGTATGAATATCACAAAGCGTACCATATAAGTCAAAAATGTAGTTTCTTTTTTTCATTATATTCCATCCCCTCTTCTTAACATCATACATAACATATCACAGATATTATTCCCTTTACAGATAAAAAAGCGAAAAATAAACCGAAAGTCTTTCGATTTATTTTCGTTAAATCCCTTCCAATTTTATCTGTTTATTCTCCACAATTTTTCTCCAATTAGATATAATAATCATTAGTATAAGAATTGGAGTAACGATTATGAATAAAAATACTATCCCTGAAAATTTCACCCTATCTTTAGTTTTAGCAGATGCCATTCCTGTCATCTTTTTTAGCTTAAATATGATTATACTAGGTAGTCGATTCGAAAGTCCTCTATTTATTTTTGGTTCCATCCTCTGTTTTCTAGGAGGTCTTGGAAAGGTAATCTGGAAATTAATTGTAGTACTTCATCAAAAAAATATTTGGATTTTATTTGTTCAATTTCGGTTTCTAATGCCTGCAGGATTAGTATTTATCCTAATGTCTTTAATTCTGGGAAAATCCAGATTATCTATTGCCGCATTTATCGCAAACTTTACCAGTATGCCATCCTTCTTTTTCTTTTCCTTAGGACTGCTTGGTATGCTTATGATGTTTGTCTTTGCAATAAAAATGGACAGCTCCGATGCGAAATCCAACTGGATTGAACAACTCACAAACGGTCTGTCCCAAATTTCTATTTTTATCGGTATTTTATTGCTCTAATTTACCATAGGTTTTATCAGTGAACTTCTTTGCATCTACAATGAAACGCTGATGTTCTCCTTCACCGATTAATCCTTTTTCATCAAACACCTTTACTGA
>JAIKXK010000144.1 GCA_024684155.1 Lachnospiraceae bacterium
AAAAGTAAATGTTCTGTACCAATATAGTTGTGTCCTAACTTTTTAGATACACGCTTACTATAGTCAATTGCTTTTTTTAACTGTTTTGTATATTCCATAATCTACCTTTTATAAATTATTTAAGTCCATAAGATTGATTTCGCGATTACCTGATGAACCACCTGAAGAATGATTGTCATGATCATCATCGTCATCATCTTCTTCATCTTCATCTTCATCTTCATCTTCATCTTCATCATCTTCGGCCCATATATCTTCTTCCTCTTTCTTTCGACGTTTAAAGAAAAATCCTCTTCTAGGTTCTTCCTCCTCGTCATCATCTTCTTCTATTAATGTATCTTCATCTGCTTCATGAACAATTTCTTCTAGTGTTTTCTCCGCAATCTCTTCTTGAGTATCACTTTCTTCAGCAGCTTTTACATCCTTATCAGATTTAGTAACAGAAACCTCTATAGGTGTTTCCTCATCCTCATCTTCATCTTCATCATCCTCGTCTTCTTCAAAAAACTCGTCATCTCCACGTTTCTTTGAGACGTACACATTAATAATGATTACAACTACTACCGCCAACACTAACACAGCAATTGCAAGCATATTTCTTATGTTAGGAAGTGTTATTCCACTATTCTGTGATTCATCCTCCGTAGTCTCTGTTTCTGTTGTATTCTGACTTGTACTAATCAGAGAAAAAGCATCTGAATTAGCACGACTAACGGTTTGTTCAACAGCATCATATACAAACCAACCACTATTTCCATTTTCATCTACACCATAAACATAGTATAAATCATTAGAAATACCTTCGAATTGATAAGCGTTAAAAGAAAGATCCTCACTTGAATAGGTTGTTTCAATTAAAAGTTCAGAAGGTAATGAATCCGGTGTTGTCAAAATAACATAATTCTCATTACTTCCTAACATATTTAATTTTGAAACACTATCAGAATCTGCATTATAGATAAAGAATTCACCTTCACCATAAGTATCTGTAGCTAGCTTCAAATACAACAATGTTATAGTGCCATTAGTAATGGCCTTGTATTCACTTTCATGAATGGTTACAGTTGTACTCTCAAATCCAGTTGGAATCTGAGATTCTGTAAACCTTTTTGAAATAACATACCCCGTATCCTCATACAAAAAATCATAATTAGCTTCTGTTTGAGTTTCCGTCGTCTCTTCTGTGGTTTCTTCTGTGGTTTCTTCTGTAGTTCCTTCTGTGGTCTCTTCCTCAGTCTCACTTGTATTATCGCTTTCTTCAGAAACTTCTTCTGTAGTTGATGAAGATGCAACTCCTAAAGTAGCGGAACTACCTGTTAATGTATCTGAAGATACCACCAGATTTGAATTTCCTTCTGCTGCAGCAGTAAACGTAACTGCACCATTTGTTCCAGAGAAAGTAATTGTATTTCCACTGGTAGTATAATCACTCACATTACAGGAAGAAAAAGTTAGTACTGATGCATTATACTTTAATGTAATGGTAGAGGACTCACTGCCTGTTACCGTAACAGTTACACTATCCCCAACTGAAGGAGCTTTATTTGAAATATCAATCATGGTAGTTCCTTCTGCGAAGGCAATAGGAGTCATAGAAATAAAAAGACTAAAAATAATAAGAAAGCCTAAAAATCGACGGCTTAAAGTTTTCATAAGTATTCACCTCAATACGAAATTACTAGTAAAAATATACTCCTTTAGATTATAAGAAACTATGTGATTTCCGTCAACCTTCCCAAAAGGAAAAACTTCCTGTAATTAGGGTAATTTTTTACATAAAAAATAAGTCCAAATAACTGCTGTAATAACCGAATATAGGCTAACCCAAACAGCTGGATTTGTATTCATTAAATCAATTCCAAACAGTAGTATAAGAAAAAAAATAATTCCAACCGCATATAATAATGATAACCCCAAATAAATAAAAATCTGTTCTTTATTTAAATAATTTTTCTTATCCATATTTCTACTCCTTTTCTCTTTCAACCAATGATTTTATAATTTAATTATATTTTTATTGTGTCCCTTAAACCGGACTTGAATAGCAGGGAATTTTTTATTATATTTATTAATATGAAGAATTTAATTATCGCCCAATCTGGAGGACCAACGGTTGCCATAAACGCTAGTCTTGCAGGGGTATTAAAACAAAACAAAATATCCAATACATTTGGAACTATTTATGGCTCTCTTAATGGAATTACAGGAATCACAAACAGGAAATTCTTAGATTTAACAAAAGCTGTTTCCGAAGACGAAGCATTTATTGACAAGTTAAAGAATACTCCTGCTATGTTTTTAGGTTCTTGCCGTTTCCGAGTACCAACTGAAGCAGAAAACCCACAATTCTATGAAGATGTATTCCAGGTATTTGAGGAAAAGAATGTAGGAGCATTCTTCTATATTGGTGGAAATGATTCTATGGATACCGTAGATAAACTATCTGCTTATGCAAAATCTCATAACAAAGATGTACAAATCATTGGCATTCCAAAAACCATCGACAACGATTTAGTTCACATAGATCACACTCCTGGCTTTGGTTCTGCAGCCAAATACGTTGCAACTTCTATTTTAGAAATTGCACACGACACCTACATTTACCACTTAAAGAGTGTTACTATCGTTGAAATTATGGGACGAGATGCAGGTTGGCTTACTGCAGCTTCTGCTTTAGCCAGAAATGAGTACTCAAAAGCACCTCACCTAATTTATTTACCAGAAAAACCTTTTGATTTAAATCAATGTATATCTGATACAAAGAAATTATTAGAAACCACCGAAAATGTAATTATTGCCGTATCCGAAGGTATTCGCGACAAAGACGGAAACTATATTTCAGCCTCTGAAGCGAAAACAGATAACTTTGGTCATGCAATGCTTTCTGGAGCAGCAAAATACTTAGAAACCGTACTACACGAAAAACTGGGAATAAAAACAAGGGGAATTGAACTTAACACATTACAGCGTTGCGCATCTCACATTGCTTCTGAAACAGATTTAAATGAATCCATGAATCTAGGTGCCACTGCTGTTTCTATGTATGAAAAGGGAGAAACCGGAGTAATGATTAATCTCACAAGAACCTCCTCTACTCCTTATGAGGTGACCTATGGCTGTCACCCTGTATGCGAAATTGCAAATGCTGTAAAATCAGTTCCTGATGACTTTATTAACGAAGAAGGAAATGATGTTACAGACAAAATGTTAGAATATCTAAAGCCTTTGATTATAGGGGAAGCAGATCAACACTATAAAAATGGTCTGCCAAGCTATTTAAACGTTTCACATTTGCTTGAAAATTAAAGAAAAACGCAGATTTGAAAACTCAAATCTGCGTTTTTTTATTTAATATGAAATCTTCTTCTAAGTTCCGCTCTTGCAGCTCTTCCACCCATAATAAGTGTGATTACAAACAATACAATGGATTCGCAAATAGCAACTACTGAAACAAGTGGATCTGTAATTAGTCCAAGCAAAATAAATATGGCTGGCAAAACACCTAACCCTATTACAAGAAGTTGCTGAGCCATATAGCTTTGCCAATTTCTACGATTTATCAGTCGAAGAAAAATCAAAGCCACATCCATTAAAATCAATCCACCAGGCAAAACATAATTTAGTGACCATCGATGAAATCCTAACATAACATCAATTCCAACTACCATAA
>JAIKXK010000146.1 GCA_024684155.1 Lachnospiraceae bacterium
TCAAAATCAGATAAGAGATATCATGGTTATGGATTAAAAAGTATTGAAAAGACAGTGAAAAAATATGGAGGCTCCGTCACCTTTTCTGCAAAGGATGGATGGTTTGAATCCCGAATTTTAATTCCACAACAATATAAGAAAGAAAATGAAACTTCTGCTCTGTAAGGGCAGAAGTTTTTTGTTTGCGACAAATTTTGGCTTTTTTGCGACAGATAGGGAATGCATGGGTTTTTTTCCGTTATAGTAGAATCAAGAAAAAGGAGAGCGCCATGTTGGATAAATTTATTACAAATGGAAACTATAATTTTACAGAAAAGGGAATCTCACCAATTCCCATGCTGTTTCGTCGTGACATAGAGATTGCAAAAAAAGTAAAAAAGGCAGTGCTGTTTGCAACAGCCATTGGAGTTTACAACCTTTATTTAAATGAAGAGAGAGTTGGACGTGAATATTTTGCTCCGGGATTTACCTCTTACAAATCTACTCTTTTATATCAGACCTATGACTTAACGAATCAGTTACTTCAGGGAAAAAATAGTATCTGTGCTTCTGTCAGTGGTGGATGGGCAGTAGGAAGCTTTGTGTTTACTAGACAAAACAGGGTAACTGCAAATCGTCAGGCTTTTGCTGCAGAACTTCATATTACCTATGAAGATGGTTCAAAGGAATTAATCTCCACGGATGAAAAGTGGTGGGTATGTCAAAACGGGCCATTGAAAGAAGCAGATATTTATGATGGAGAAGTCTTTGATGCTTCTTTGAAACCAAAGGATTTTGTCTGGCAGGTAGCCTCAAAGGAAAAAGTAAAGATTCATCCGGAACTGGTGTCAGATGATAGAGAACCTGTTGTAGAGGTAGAAACTCTTAGCCCTGTTAGCAGAACCAAGGTGGGAGAAGAATATGTCTATGATTTTGGCCAGAACTTTGCAGGTGTCGTGAAGTTCTTTGTGGAAGGAAAAGAAGGACAAAAACTAACTTTCCGACACGCAGAAGTGTTAAATTCTGATGGAAGTTTACAAACTGATTTCCTTCGTTCTGCAAAAGCACGTGTTTTTTATATTTGTAAAGATGGAGATCAGGAATATTCTCCGGAACACACCTATATGGGATTTCGTTATGTGGGAGTCAGTGGTCTGTTAGAAGAACAACTTGATTCCTTTGTCTTAGAAGCAAAAGTACTTTCTTCTGCATCAGAAAGAAATGGAGATTTTTCTTGTGATAATGAAGATTTAAACCGACTTCAGCAAAATATCGTATGGGGCGGAAAATCAAATCTTTTTGAAATTCCTACGGATTGCCCACAAAGGGATGAACGTATGGGATGGACGGGAGATATTGCCGTGTTTGCTCCAACAGCCTGCTTTAATTTTAAGATGGAGAGATTCTTAAAGAAGTGGCTGAGAGATATGAGAAGTGAGCAAATCATAACAGGTGGTATTCCAAACACCATTCCTTCTCAGGGCTATGGATTCCCAGCTACCATGCCTACCATGGCAGTAGATTTCTGGGGGGATGCCTGCATCATGGTTCCGTATGCTATGTATATGGCTTATGGAGATAAGAGTGTTTTAGAAGAAAATTATGAAATGATGAAGTCTTACGTTAAGGCTTGCAGTCGATGGGCGGCTTTTTTATCTGTAGGAAGTAATCGTTACATTTGGAACACCTTCCATATGCTCCACTTTGGAGACTGGGTGTCACCTGATGTGCCACAGATGGAACAGTGGCAAAAGCGAAGCCCCTGGACAGCAACGGCCAGCCTATATCATAGTGCAGCACTACTTTCAAAAATCGCAGAAATTCTTGGATTTGAAAAAGACGAGACGAAATATAAAGAGTTAAGTGAAAAAGTAGCAGATGCCTATGTGAAAAAATTTACTGACGGAAATGGAAAGCTTTTAGAGGAATTCCAGACAGCTTATGTACTACCAATTCATTTCAAGATGTTTGATGAGGATACAAGACAAAAGGCAGCAGCAAATTTAGCAGAACTTGTTAAGAAAAATGATTATTGCATTGGGACAGGATTTCCGGGAACACCTTATATTCTTTTTGCCTTAGCAGATAATGGATATGCAGATGTAGCCTATAAGATGTTATTTAATACAAAATGTCCTTCCTGGCTTTATGAAGTAAAGATGGGAGCTACCACCATCTGGGAAAGATGGGATGGTCTGGATGAAACAGGAAATTGTCCTATTGGGGATGATGGAACAGATCTTATGATTTCTTATAATCATTATGCATCCGGTGCTGTTGGAGATTTTTTGTATAAACGAGTTCTAGGAATTGAGCCAATTAAGGCAGGATATAAAGTATTTCAGGTTAAACCGGTATTAGGAGAAGAGTTACACGAAGCCAAAGGGTATGTAGACACCCCATATGGAAAAATCACTGTGGAGTGGGAACGCAGTCATAATGAGTTTATCATTCACGTAGGTGTACCAGAAGAGTGTAAATGTAAATTAGTTCTTCCAAATGGTGTAGAGGAAGTGCTAAGCGGGGGAGAGCACGAAAGAAAGAGTTTATAAATTGAGGTGAAACATGAAAGATAAGAAAGCGGATTTTTTTGAAAAACCAATATTTCGTACGAGAATTAAGTCAGCAGCAGTAAAGCCAAATGAGATGCTAATAGGATATTTTTTAGCACCTTTTATGGCATTAATTTCTAATGCAATTTTTGCATCCTATTTGAACAGATATTATTCCGATGTTATTGGCTGGACGGATAAGTCAAAGTATGGAATCTTTTCTGCAATGCTTCCAATTGTATCGGTAATCTTTGTTGTATTAGGAAACCTGATTGTAGGAAGAATTATGGATGATACCCGTACTTCTCAGGGTAAGGCAAGACCAATCATGTTATTGTCAGCACCTTTAGTAACCATAGCAGTGGGACTTTTATTTTTAACACCTCAGAATTCCTCTCCTTTGGTTCAGATGATTTGGATGGCATTTTCCTACAACATGTACTATGCAGTGGCATATCCTTTGTACTATACCTCTCATAGTTCCATGGTAAATCTTTCTACAAGAGATCAAAAGAAAAGAGGCCTTCTTGCAACCTTATCCAATGCCAGTGGTGTGGCTTCTCTGGGAATTGGTTCAAGTATTTTAGTTCCAATTTTACTTCAGAGTTATTTGTTCGTGGAAAAAGATGGTGTCATTGATCAGCAGCAAAGTTATGATCATTGGCGGGTTGTTATGATTGTACTTTGCGTACTTACCTTTGTGGGAATTATGCTTGAGTACTATAACACCAGAGAGCGAATTACAGAAGAAAATATACGTCTTGATATTAAAGAAGAAAAACTTCCAATGAAGCAGCAGATTGCTTCCTGTGTAAAAGAAAAATACTGGTGGTTAATCATTCTTTACTTTCTTTTATTCCAGTTTGGCGGATTAGTAAAGAATGGTTCTATGAGCTATTACTGCAGATGGATGTTTGACAGTATTACTACAGAGGCTCAGGCAGGAAC
Source organism: Lachnospiraceae bacterium (assembly GCA_024684155.1). Classification (GTDB taxonomy): domain Bacteria; phylum Bacillota; class Clostridia; order Lachnospirales; family Lachnospiraceae; genus JAILEN01. The sequence continues at coordinate 3,480 of JAIKXK010000146.1, forward strand.
TGCCATGGGAACCTTAGGACTGATTGGTGGAATTCCTACTGCAATTGGAATGGTACTAGCCTGGCCGATTGCTTCCAAACTTGGAAAACAAAGATCCATCGTTCTCGGCCTTTTACTTTCAGTTATAGGCGGTAGCGTAAGCTTTATTGATGTTCATGATTTTACTACGGTTTGTATCGGAGTTATTTTAAAGGGAATTGGTTCTATTCCAGCCATGTATGTAACCCTAGCCTTGCTTTCTGATGTATTAGATCACTTGGAAGCAAAGAACGGATTCCGAAGTGATGGATTTACTATATCAGTATATGGTGCCATTATGGTAGGAATGACAGGACTTGGAAACGGAATTATTAATGCTCTTTTAACAGC
>JAIKXK010000184.1 GCA_024684155.1 Lachnospiraceae bacterium
ATGTGGAATCTCCTCTGAAATGCAGGTCCATATAGGTATCTTCGTCTTTGGCATGTCCCTTGACAGAGTGTACTGTTTCGTTATATGCAGATATATATAACAATTGAAATACACATGATAAAATAATTCCGATTGCTAGAATAATTAAGATTAAATGAAGTTTCTTCTTTCTCTCCCCAGTCATATTCACTCACCCCAAAAATTATTATGCTTCGTCTATAGCCTTTCCAATGTCGTTTCTCTTGTACTTATTGGCAAAGTCAATCCACTCTGTAGCTTTATATGCCTCTTCTCTAGCTGTCTTCAAATCTGATCCCTTTGCTGTAATACCAAGTACTCGACCACCATTGGTAACGATATCCCCTGCTTCATTAAATGCTGTGCCGGCATGGAAGCAGAAATAATCTTCATTATCAAATTTATCAAAGCCAGTAATCTTGTATCCTTTTTCATAGGAAACAGGATATCCCTCAGAAGCTAAAACTACGCATACAGCTGCGTTGTCCTCAAATTCAAGTGTTAACTGATCTAGTGTTCCGTCAACGCAAGCTTCCATTACGTCTATTATATCATTTTTCATACGTGGTAGCACTACCTGTGCTTCAGGATCACCAAATCTTGCGTTATATTCTAAAACCTTTGGTCCGTCTTCTGTAAGCATAAGTCCAAAGAAAATAACACCCTTAAACTCTCTGCCTTCAGATTTCATGGCATCAACGGTTTTTTGATAGATGTATTTCTTACAGAATTCATCCACTTCTTTTGTATAGAATGGACTTGGAGAGAAGGTTCCCATACCACCAGTATTTAAACCAGTATCTCCATCTCCTGCACGTTTATGATCCTGAGCAGATGACATAATCTGAATAGAGTTTCCATCTACAAAAGATAATACAGAAACCTCTCGTCCTGTCATAAACTCTTCCACTACCATATGATTTCCAGCATCACCGAACTTCTTGTCGGTCATGATTTCTTTTACGCCTTCCTTTGCCTCTTCCAAGGTGTTGCAAATCAAAACACCCTTTCCAAGAGCAAGACCATCTGCCTTTAATACGATAGGCATCTTAGCTGTCTCTAAGTAAGAAAGAGCATCCTCTGGATTATCAAAAGTTTCATAGCCTGCAGTTGGAATATCGTACTTTTTCATTAAATCTTTAGAAAAAGCTTTACTTCCTTCCAAAATAGCAGCATTCTTTCTAGGTCCAAATACTTTTAAGCCTTCCTTTTCAAAGGCATCTACAATACCACCAACCAATGGATCATCCATACCAATAATGGTAAAGTCCACCTGATTGTCTTTTGCAAAAGCAACCAATTTGTCAAATTCCATGGCACCGATCTTTTCGCAGGAAATTTTCTTTCCCTCTACTTCCATAGATGCAATTCCAGCATTTCCCGGTGCGCAAATAATCTCCTCTACTCTTGGACTTTTTGCAACAGCCATACAGATTGCATGTTCTCTTCCGCCGCTTCCAACTACTAAAACTTTCATGAGTAATCTCCTTAAAAATTATGTTTCATATATCTGTCACGATATATATGATTTAATCAACCATACATCTTCTAATTATAGATTCCAAGCTCCGTTCGCGCAAGCAGAATCTCTTTTGTTTGGATGATTCAGATGTGATAAAATAAAAAAAGATTTTAGAAAAAAGAGGAAGCCATGAGCACAAAAAAGAATCACACACAACGGAGTTTATTAACATTACCGGCAAGTATATATCTTTTTATTACCCTTACCATCTATCCCTTCTTTATGTTAAATGGATACTTTAATGCCATATACGCAAAGGGGATATTCCAAATTTACTCAATTCTTATCACAGATGTTATTGCCATTTTGTTTCTAATCATTGAGCATAAGAAAAAGGAAAAAACGAATTCCGGATCCTTTCCTTTATTAGATTACTCCATATTGGGATTTGCCATAACAGCCGTTATTTCCGGACTACTTTCCCCATTTGGTTCAAATGCATTTTCAGGAGCACAATCTTGGTATATGGCCGCATTCGAACTAGTTTTATATGCAAGCATATATGCACTGCTTTCCAAACATCTCCCCAGTGAAATCGGCTTATTGACCATATCTTATGTAGTTTTTGCAATCGTATTTCTTATCGCAGTATTACAGGGATTCCAGTTGGATTTGTTTCAATTAAAATCCGCTCTTTCCTCTGACCAGTGGACATCTCATATTTCCACTGTAGGTAATACCAATATTTACGCCGGATTTTTGTCACTGGTGCTTCCATTTTTAATGCATCAATACATAACTTCAAAACACTCCCACCATCGCATACTTTTGGGTTTCGATTTGATTCTTGGCTTTATCTCCTTAGTTGTTGCTTCATCTGATGCAGGATATCTTGGCGTAGGTGTTGGCTGTCTTATTATACTTGGATACTACCTATACCACGGAAAACATTTTGAGGAGATCCAAAGACTATTTCAAGCAGTATTTATGATATCCGTTGCCATATTAATTATTGATTTTGCGTATACCTTTATGGATAATCAATGCATTTCCCTAAGCGGTATTTCTAAATTAATGCAAACCTATCATTTGGAATTTCTCCCCATCAGTTTATGTGTTTTCTTCTATTTTTTAAGCAAAGCAAAAATACAATTTTCCCTTCGTAAGATTTTTTATTCTTACATAGGAATCATAATTATAACTGCTACCATTGCCTTGATTTACAATGTTATAAACTTTTCATTTTCCTGGGGTACCAAACGCGGATACATTTGGTTTGTTGCGATGGATTTATGGAAAAATTTTTCAATCAAAGAAAAGCTTTTAGGTGTTGGACCAGATTGCTTTGGATTAGCAATAGAGCAGCATACACAATACCTAACATATATTAACGAACACTGGAACGTTTCCATTGCAAATGCCCATAACGAATGGCTCCAGTACCTTTGTACCATGGGACTTGTAGGACTGTTTTTTTACATAGGCATTATTATAGGTACAATAAAAACCTTCATAAACCGGCAATCCTCCTCATTATTATGTCTATCATTTTTTGTCGGTTGTATGGGCTATTTTTCACAAGGATTTTTCACCAACCCAAATCCCTTCACAGCAACATATCTCGTGATTGCATTGGCCTGTCTCCGATACACTTCCAAATAATAAAAACAAGGACTTATGCGAATCTTTCGCATAAGTCCCTGTTATTTTTTTAGTTTCTTTTATTTTACTTTTACCTTAAAGGTTGCTTTCGCTCCACTTTTCATTGTAACCGTAATCGTTGCTGTACCCTTTTTAACTCCAAGTACAGTTCCGTCTTTATTTACTTTCGCAACTTTTTTATTGCTAGATTTATAGCTCTTAACTTCATCATCAGAAGGATACATAGATTTAATCTGAATCTGTAAAGTCTTTTTCACCTTAACTGTACCGGAAGATTTGCGAAGCTTCACTTTTGGATTCTTCACGGTTATCTTGCAAGATGCTTTAACACCGTTTGATGTTTTTGCTGTAATGGTAACCTTACCGCTCTTTTTCGCAGTTACCTTTCCTTTTGAATTTACGGTTGCAATATCATTATCAGAAGAAGACCATGTAATCTTTTCGGTTGCTGTAATGGGATTCCGTTCAGCTTCCAACTGCAATGTCTTCTTTGTAAGAATTGTTTCCTTCTGATAATTTAAAGATAGTTTTTTGGTAACAATCTTATTTTTTTGAACATAAATCGTACAACTTGCTGTAGCACCGGATTTCATTTTTACAGTAACCTTTGCTTTTCCGGTTTTTGATGTGGATTTCAAAGTGATTTTAGATCCTTTGAAACTTGCTTTTACTATCTTTTCATTTGATGAAGATACAGAAGCAATCGAATCCTTACTGTAGGTTTTTCTTTCTACTATCAAAGCTGTTGATGTATGTTTCGTCTGTAATTTTGTACTTGTAGCATTTAACTTTATCGTTGCAACATATACTTCACAAGTTGCTTTCAATCCATTTGATGTCGTAGCTGTAATCGTTGCGTTTCCACCGGATTTGGCAGTAACCACACCATGGGCGTCAACAGTTGCCACTTTGGTATCATCAGATGCAAAAGATACTGATAAATCATTGGCATTTGCTGGTGCAATATTTGCAATAAGTTGAGACGTTTTTCCTTTTTCAAGCACCAATTTCTTAGCATTTAACGATACAGAAGAAGGATAAACCGCTGCAGGAGCCGGTGGTGTTACTACCTGTGGAGTTTGAATTGGTTCGGTTTGTACTGCAGGAGCCGGTGATGTTTCTACCTGTGGAGTTTGGATTGGTTCGGTTTGTACCGGGGTAGTCTGCAATGTCACACTCATGTTATTGGTTACAGGAGCAAGTTCTCCCAGATTATATCCCTTTCCACCAACATAAAAAGAAACATAATCAGATGCAACTTTTCCCATGCCCCAAATGATTGTATTTAAATATCTTGTTGAACACTGATTTTTATTTTTATCATAATATGCGGCATAGTAATCACCGCTTTCATCCTTTTGAACCGTTACATAAGCACTGTTATTCTTTCTACAAGTATGTTCATCATTATTTGCAAACCTTCCAGAAGAGCCATCCCTGGCAACAACATCATAGGAGAAGCGGACAAGATTTCCTTCCTCCCATAAAAGTTCAAGGCTATCCACATCGGCCGCGGAAATATTATAACATGTATTTAAATAAGTATTATCTGGACTAGTAAGAACCGTGTCACCCGATTTCACTCCATTAAATACATATCCTCTTTTAAGAGCGGAACAGCTACTTGAGGAAATCATATAGGAATCTGTACCATCCACATCATATACATTCCATGACAATGATACACTATCAGCATACCCATTAACATAAAGGTCAACTCTTCCATCTGTAGGAGCAGAAATCACAGCATCTCCGCTGGCAAAAGAAGCTCCTTCGCCGGGATTGAATGCTATATCCTTTTTATCTTTGTAAACTCCAAACAGATTCAAGTCTTGTGTTAAACCGGTAACCGCATCAGTAATCATATCACCAATTCGCAATACAACTGAAGTCACATCTGAAGTTATTTTTTTCCATCCTACTAAAATCTTATCATCCGGATCTTGGATAGATACATAGTTATATGACCAATTTACACCGTCATTTTCCACAGAAATACTGTATAAACTATTCAGGCGAATGTTTGATCCCTCCGGTGCAGTGATACTCTGAAACTCTTCTGATTCGTTTCCTTCATCTAATACAGATTCATCCTGGAATAAACTAACTGTTTTTTTGTTTTTCCATATAGCATAAATCCTATCACCATCTTGAAAGCTATGATTTCTTGTATCTACATAAGACTCCTCATCATCTTCACATGTATAATACTCTTCTAAACGAGTACTAAGCATAGTACCGCTTCCATCAGCACTTGTATTAAAGCTGGTAAGAATCTGATTTCCTTTTTCAAAATCTGATACATTGATTGTCTCGTCAATGCTATATGAATAAATGGAACCGACATTATCATTTGTAGAAGAGAAATTTGCATTAAAATCCGGATATCCTGATTGATTTTCCTGATAATACACAGAAATAGAATCTGCAT
>JAIKXK010000198.1 GCA_024684155.1 Lachnospiraceae bacterium
ACAAAATAAGTAGGTGAGTAAAAATCAAAATTATTCATATTTTCCCTTTCCGCGTATCGCTTCTTATATAACCACTAAAGTCATATTACAACGGAAAGTGCTTTTCAGCAATGCACTATTACGACTATTTGTAATTATGAATAAGTGTCCTAATTCTTTCCTTTGATATCATATCTTAACAGTCCCACCACAGATGAGATTTCCACGAATACCTCGTTTACGATTCCACCCATAGAAGCCATAATAATATTGTAAATCAAAAACATAGGCGAAGATATGAGTATGGTTGTTCGAACCAACTTTGGTTTTGTACAGGCAAAAGAAATAGTATTTAGCATCATGGCAAAAATAGCCAGCAAAGACACTGGGCTTTCATAGGTAAAGATTCCAGACACTGCAAAAGCTGCCATAAATATTACAATCCACCACTTTGATCTAGCCCATTCCTTATCCTCTCTAAAATAAAAAATCATACTTCGTACTGTAGCAATAATATCTACTACCATTCCTGTATATGCTCCCAGCAAATAATACTGAATGGCAAAACAAACGGTAGCTGCCATTTGCATAAGAATAATTTTCTTGTGACTGTTCATCTGAAACGAAAAGACTGAAAAAAACATGGCAACAAAGCCAATCACCTGAGTAAATACTTCCATCGTTTTTAAACTCCCTTTTTATTTTTATTTAGTATACATTGACATCCTCTTAATGGGAATTCATAATTAAACTAAATTTACTTAATTTTTTACTATATTAAGTTTGTATAGGAGATTATTTATGTCTATTACCGCAAAAGAATTAGCAAAACTTTTAAACCTTACCCCTGCAGCAGTATCACTTGCATTAAATGATAAGCCTGGTGTCAGTGACGCCACACGACAAAAGGTAAAAGACGCTGCTGTTTCCCATGGGTATGACTTTTCAAGAATAAAGATGAAATCCGAAAGAAATGGATTTGTCTATGTTATCATTTATAAAAAAGACGGTGCCATCGTAGACGAAACTCCTTTCTTTTCCGAACTCATACAAGGAGTTTCAAAGGGTTGCAAGCAAATCGGCCACAAAGAAAAAATCATCTACCTATACGAAGAGGATGTTACTTCTGAAAATCTTTATAATCTTTTTCATAAAGACTGTTTCGGAATTATTTTACTTGGCACAGAAATCACTGCTTCTCCTTTACAAAAATTTTTAGACTTAAAGATTCCCCTTGTATTATTGGATAACTATATCGAAGAGCTCCCCTGTGACTGTGTCTTAATCAACAATATGCAGGGTTCTTATATTGCCACAAAGCATCTGATAAAAACAACAAAAAAGCACCCTGGATATCTTAAGTCCTCCTATGCTATCAACAATTTTAATGGCAGAGAACTTGGGTTTAAAAAGGCGCTTATTCAAAGTGGCTATTCTGTTTCTGCCACAAATATTGTGCCTCTTACTCCTTCCATTGATGGTGCTTTTTTAGATTTTGATACATATTTAAATAATGGTGGTAATGTATTGCCATGTTATTTTGCTGACAACGATCTAATTGCCGTAGGCGTTATTAAAGCCTTGCAAAAACATGGCTACCATGTTCCAGAAGATGTAAAAATCGTTGGCTTTGATAATCTTTCCATTTCCCAGATTTTTAGCCCTACTCTTACAACTATCCACGTTCCCAAAATCGACATGGGATTCGAGGCTGTTATGCGTTTGCATGGGCGAACCCAAACCCCTGGCATATCCTTTACCAAAACTGAACTTTGTACAGAATTAATTGGAAGGGACAGTTGTTAAATCCTCTTCCGTATTCTTTCTAAATACAAAGAATACAACCAGGGCAGTGATTACAACAGTTACTACCCCAAAATATAGATATACACAGTGCATGGCGTGCAGGTCATCTCCAAAAATACCTAGTAATAATACTGCAACTGTTGTTGCTATAGAACTTGAAATTTGACGCAGCGTATTAAAGATAGCACTGCCATCTACTCGAAGCTGATTTTTTAAATTACTAAGAGACATGGTAGTTACCGGGCTAATCAAAGCTGACATGGCAATGGTTTGAAGCGCATAGATAACACCAATCCAGACAATGGAACTGTTTTCCGTAGCACGAATTCCAAATACAGTAAAGACAGCAAAACAAAGAATAGTAACTACTGCCATTGGTTTAATTCCTACCTTATCGTAAATTCTTCCACCGAATAATGTGGCAAATACACTAATCAACGCCCCTACGATAGTTGCCAGACCATAAGCGGTATCCGAATAACCGCAGTGAATCTTTGCAAGAATTGGAAGTACCACTGCATTACCCATTCCAATTAAATATAAACAAATCGTAATTAAAACTCCCACAGTAAAGCTTTGGCTTTTGAATACCCGAAGGTTTAACATTGGCTTATCACTGCGAAGCTGCAAAAGAGAAAATACTACAAGTAATGCAATTCCAAGTATCATTAAGCCACCACTTGAAAGGTGGAATGCTCCTTCTTTCATGTTGTTTAATCCCATAATTAATGAGGCAAATCCCAAAGATGAAATTGCTACATATCCAACATTAATATTTGCTTCCTGTTTTTCTGTGACGTTTTTCATAAAGATAAGGCCGCCTACAATTAATGCTGCACCAACAGCAAACAATGATACAAACACGCCTCTCCAGCCTACTGAGTCCATTAGAAGACCTGCATAGGTTGGTCCTACCATGGAAGAAATAGAAGCTGCCATAGAATATGCTGCCATCATGGTACCATGTTTTTCTTTTGGATAAATCGTTAAGATAATGATTTGTGCAAAGGATAACATCATTCCGCATCCTAGCGCCTGAATCAAACGACTTACTAA
>JAIKXK010000225.1 GCA_024684155.1 Lachnospiraceae bacterium
GTGGTATCAGATTATAAAAATGTAAACTCTCTTGGAACCCGTAGCTTAGTGGCTTCAGGCACTAAGCTACGGGTTCCAAGAGAGTTTACATTTTTATAATCTGATACCACATAAATCTGATATTCCGTATTTTTATCTAAAGCATAAAAACCACAGGCATTAATTAGAGATTTTTTGTCGCTCTCATACACTGCTGCAGCCCATGCATCTGATTTTGAATATCCAATTTGTCCTGTCCAGCCGCATAAATCCATTTGGTCAACGAAATCGTAGTTATCCGTATTTTCAATCTTTGCGTAGGAAACGGCCTGATATCCAATATTTGCGTCATAGTAGGAAACGTAGAATACGCCCTCATCTCCAAAATCACTGCCCCAACTATTTTGGCAAATAAAGGCTCCATCTCCCGGTACAGAGTTAGAAAAATTAGACGAAGCATAATTATCATCCCAGCCAATAATCACCACATCATGATTGGCGGAATTGCTGCCCCTATAGCAATATGCATTTGTTTTACTGTTGTAGTATGAAGAACTTCCTAAAGAGGAGGATACATTTGCATAAATGGAAGTAGAAACTCCTCCATGTAAAAACACACCCCATTTGATGTCATCAATATCATCCGTATCATAAAAATGCACTTCCTGTACATGCTTTACGGTTTCGTCACTATTTTCAGCCACCGGACCTTTCCATGACAAAAGATAGGACAAAGCCATGGCAAAATCACCGCCATTGTTGTCCGTATAGGTATATGGTTTGTTTTCAATTAAATCTGCTGCATCTAAAAACAGGCTTTCTTCTGGCAAAAGTCCAGACTCAAGAGCTCCAAAAGCAGCATAAGCCCAACAGGTTTGAGTATTTCCCTGATCTTTGATTTCAGATATTCTCCCCTTGTCACGTAGATCATAACTTGTTGGCAAAGACACCATCGTCTCTTCAGAGGATGTGATATTTAAAGTCGCTTTTTTTGTACTCCAACTATATCCATAGCCAAACATCTCACAAATGTCCTGAAGTGGAAGATAATATCCTGTATTATTTTTTAAAGGTGCATAGGAAAGCTCTACTGCTTCTCCTACCGCCACTCCTTCAACCGTTCCTATGGTAAATACATATTCCTTGTTATTTCTTTCTAATACAATCTTTGAATCGTCATAGCATTCTGCACTGGTAGATAAAACATCCTGAAAAAATTCCAAAGATGCCATTACCTGCATATTTTCATTCAAATACAACTCATCGGCATCATAAGAAAAGTCTTCCTCATCTATAGTCAAAGAAAGACTTCCCTCGTCATTGATATTCTTTGCAATCAATGGATAGAATACACTTTGTTCAAGCTGGGCTCCGCGGAAAGTTTCCACGTTGGCATATTCATCGCTGGCTGTATTTAATTTTCCAATGAAAAATATCACCACGATAATAGTCATGGCTACATAACGCTTCATGATTTTCATGGATTTTTTCTACTTCTCCCTCTTCGGTGGTTTCGGACCCATATACTGATAGTAATAGGTCTTAATCATACCGTTATAAATTTTACGATTTTTATCTGCTTTTCTTCCTATGTAACGTTGTGCATCTTCATAAGAAGTAATAATATACATTGACCATGAATCTAATTTTTCATAAGCCTTACCTATGGTTTCATAGAGTGCCGGCAAATCTTTTCGATCTTCTAATCGTTCTCCATAAGGCGGATTTGTAATAATAAATCCATATTTCTTTGGATGAGAAGTATCTGCTACATCTCTTTGTTGGAAATGAATCATATGATCCACACCTGCTTGCGCTGCATTTTTTCTCGCAATACGAATCATATCAGGATCTATATCATATCCCTGAAGATTCGTTTCTACAGAAGTATCAATTTCCTCCCGTAGTTCTTCTCTTACCTCTTTCCAAAGCTCCTTTGGTATTAAGTGACTCCAGGTCTCTGCTGTAAACTCACGATTTAATCCAGGTGCAATATTTGCAGCCATCATAGCAGCTTCAATTAAAAAGGTACCACTTCCACAAAATGGATCCAATAGAATTCTATCTTTTCTCCATGGGGTAAGTTTAATTAAGGCTGCCGCTAAAGTCTCTGATATAGGTGCTTTACTTGCGTAGGTGCGATAGCCTCTTTTATGAAGTGGTGTTCCTGTAGTATCTAAGGTTACTAATACTTCATCCTTCATCATAAAAATACGAACTGGGAATGACACTCCTGTTTCCGGGAATGTATCTTTGCGATATGCTTCTTTCATTCTTTCCACCATAGCTTTTTTTGCAACAGACTGAATGGTAGGAACTGCGTATAATTTACTTTTTACAGAAGAAGCTTTTGTCACCCAGAACTTACTATCTTCTTTCAAATAATTTTCCCAAGGAATATTTTTTATTCCTTGGAATAAGTCTTCAAACTCTTCGGCATGAAACTCACCAAGCTTTATAAGAATCCTTTCCCCTGTTCGAATGCAAAGATTAGCGCGCACTACTGCTTCCCAATCTCCTTCAAAGGTCACTCTTCCATCTTCCGTCTTAGTGATTTCATATCCCAAGTCATATATTTCTCTTTTTACTACTGCCTCAATACCAAAATGGCAGGGCACACATATTTCAAATTTATTCATAGAACACATATTACCACATATTTTAGGCTCCCGACAAATTTGTGAACAAATTGTGAACAAATTATTA
>JAIKXK010000248.1 GCA_024684155.1 Lachnospiraceae bacterium
GGGATTTGGTTCTTTAATGAGAGCAGACGGGGATGCAGCAACGGCCATGATTGCCAGTATTATTGGTACCGTATCAAATATCGTGTTAGATGCATTATTTATTTTAGGATTTCACTGGGACATTATGGGTGCAGCTCTTGCTACAGTATTAGGAAATGTACTGGCCAGTGTAATTCTGATGGTCATAATTTTAAAGAGAAAGCCAATGTTAATTCCACATATGAAGGATTTTACTTTAAAAAGAGATATTTCCATGACAGTCATTACCTTAGGACTTCCAATGGCTTGTTCTACACTTTTAAGCAGTATTTCTGGTGCTATTCAAAATAGATTAGTGATTTCCTATGGCTCCATTGCTCTTGCTGCTCAAGGCGTATCTGGAAAAGTTGGAATGGTGGCAACCATGTTAATTATGGGATTTTGCATGGGAATTCAGCCTGCAATATCATATAACTATGGTGCTAAAAATTATAAGCGTATGTATAAGGTCGTGTTTGAAACGGGAATTTTCACCTTTGTACTTGGAATTATTTTAGCCGCCATTGTCTTTGTTGTAAAAGATCAGGTAGTCGCCGCATTTATTGATAATGACCAGGTGATTTCCTATGGACGGGTGTTTGTAATAGCAGCAGTTGTAATTGCACCATTTTATGCAGTGTATCAAATGGGACAAACCTTTATGCAATCTACTGGTAAAGCCAGTTATGCAATCTTTGCTTCTATGTTAGATAAGGGAATTATTTTCATTCCAGTAATGTTTATTATGAACGGGATTTTTGGTGTATACGGTATTGCCTTTGCTCACGCAGTAACAATGGTATTTTCACTGATTGTAACTTTGTTTCTTACTAGGAAGTGGTCTATCACCCTTGGAAAAGAAACTAATGCTTTTGGTGATGAAGAAAATGATAAGAACATTAAGAAAGCCTGTTAAATAAAAAATATAAAGGAGAAAACCAATGAAGTATTTTTGTAATCCATTAAATGTAGTGTATCGCTATCAGTTTAATGAAGACTATCAAGACAAAACAAAGCCGAAAAAAATTGACAGAGAAGCAGCAGATCCATCTATGATTTGCTTTCAGGGAAAATATTATATCTTCCCTTCCATGAGCTTAGGATGCTGGGTGTCAGAGGATATGGTGGAGTGGAAAAACTATAAACTTCCAGATAATCTGCCTTTCTATGATTATGCACCAGATGTAAGAGTTATGGGAGACTATGTATATTTTTGTGCTTCGAATCATGATCATCCGTGTTCTCATTTTAGAACCAAGGATGTGTTAAACGGACCTTATGAGGAAATCCCTGGAGAATTTGATTTCTGGGATCCAAACCTTTTTATCGATGATGATGGAAGAGTATATTTTTACTGGGGATGTTCTCCAATCACTCCAATATGGGGTGTGGAAAAAGATCCGGTAACCATGAAAAATATTGGAGAGCCAATTGGGTTAGTACAAGGCCATGCAGATTTAAACGGATTTGAACGCGTTGGAGATAATAACTCAACCAATCCACTTTCTGATGAAGAATTAGAAGTGACTCTTGAACAAGCCATGAAAGCAAGAGGCATAAAAAGAGAAGATATCAGTGAGCCAATGTATTATATGATGAAGGGATATGTTTCAAAACGTCCTTATATTGAAGGAGCCTGGATGAATAAGTTTGGCAATAAGTACTATCTTCAGTATGCTTTTGCAGGAAGCCAGTACAACACCTATGGAGATGGTGTTTATGTATCAGATTCTCCACTTGGACCTTTTACGTTAGCAGAAAATGCTCCGTTTTCTTATAAGCCAGGTGGATTTATGAATGGTGCAGGCCATGGTTCTACCATGGAAGATTTAAAGTCTAATATTTGGCATACTGCTACCATGAGAATTTCTGTAAATCATAACTTTGAACGACGTGTTGGCATCTGGCCATCTGGAGTAGATAAAGATGGAGAGCTATTTTGTAATCAAAGATATGGGGATTGGCCAGTAGCAGTTTCCGGGGAAAAGCAAGATCCCTGGGCTGACCCGGAGTGGTATTTACTTAGCTACAAAAAGAGTGCCAAAGCTTCGTCTTTTGAGGAGGGTAAAGGACCAGAGCTCATTGCCAATGAAGATTGCAGAACCTGGTGGAGAGCTACGTCAAACAAGCCAGGAGAATGGGTAGAGCTTGATTTAGGAGAAACTTATGACGTAAGAGCGATTCAGGTTAACTTTGCAGATGATACAATTTCTGATGTGGAATGTCCTGGAGAAGTGGTAGGAACAACACAGGCCAGATATATTGATGGGAGAGATTTATATACAAGATACTGTCTTGAGGGATCTTTGGATGGAAAGGAATACTTTACCATTGAAGATAAGTCTGAGGCAGATAGCGATTTGACACACGATTTTCTGGTAAGAGAAGAGGGAATAAAGGTTCGCTTCTTAAAACTTACCATAATGGATACTGCATATCATCAGCCAGCATGTATTAGTGGTCTTCGTGTATTTGGATTTGGTAATGGTACAAAGCCAGAGGCTCCAACCTTTAGTGTAACAAGAGACAATGATCTTGAAATGACAGTAAAGATTTCCGGA
>JAIKXK010000249.1 GCA_024684155.1 Lachnospiraceae bacterium
GTTTGCCACTCCAAATCCTAAAATAGATGTAAAGACTAATGTATTTGCAAAACCACAAAGTCCCTTTATAAAAAACGCACACAGCGTGGCTATTATCCACAAAATCAAGCAATAATCCCCCTTATAAATCCATGTTTATCAATGCTTTCTGCTAGCAATTTCCTGAAGTTCAAATCTATATTTTTGTTTTACATCAGGGTACTTTTCATGATCCACCTCTGATAAAAACATCTCCTTAGGCCTTACCCAAAGTGAGCCGTCGTCATATAGTTTACGATATACAACCATCTCTTCTTGTGTTTCCGAATCACGGGCAACATCTTCCACTAGATAATAATCACCCTTAAAATGCTTATAAACTCTGTGTAATACTAATTCTTGCATATTTACCTCCAAGGTTCCTTGTCTTTAGTCCATCCTTTTTCGTTCCAGTAATACATGATTTCTTGCTATATGATACGAAGATTCCTTATGACTCCAATCAGTATTATTATCCCAATCCACAGAACAATATTTCCGACTGTCCATAGAACATTTACTAAATTTAAATTTATCACTATTTACACCTCTGGTTGTCCTTCTACAATCCACTTTGCTAATGAATCGTAAATTTGATAGTATCAGTGCCCTATTATACCAAATATACTTTTTCCACAAAAGTACTATAGTGTCCTTTTGCTTATAGATTTTCCAATCCTCTTTGTCTTATTTCATCTAATTGCTCTGCACTCAGTGTCCCTGCCTTGTAAAGCCTTAGATATTCATTTTCAATTGAGGAGTCAAAAATTAGAAGATCATCAGTATTTATGGTCACCCTAACACCATTTTCTACCAACGTCTTAATTGGGTGTGTTTTATAATCCTTTGCAAAACCTAGCATTACATTGCTGCTGGGGCAGACATTAACCTGTATCTGATTATCCGCAAGAAATCTCATGGTTTCTTTGGATGCTGATGCATTAATTCCGTGATGCACCTCAGAGAGACCAAGAGTCTCCACAGCCCTTCTGACATCCTCAGCTGAACCCGTTTCTCCAACATGCATCTTCTTGGTTAAATGGTACTCCTCAGCTTTCCTATATATCGGTAAAAATGCTTCAAATGGCTGAATATTTTCTCCTGCGCAAATATCAATTGCCTTGAAGTATCCTGCCTCGGCATATTTATCGAGCTCAGCTGCCTCTTCTTCCACGTTTCCAAAGGAGGGATATGTGAGCTCAGCTTCAAAAATACTATCAGGACAATATATTTTATGGAATCCTTCAATAAGCTTGCGGAACGCTTCTACTGATCCTACCTGATTCACTTCAGCGGTACCGAAATTCATTACAAGGCGAGTTATGTTATTTCGTTTGGCTTCAGCAAAAGCGCCTTCCCATCTGAGAAGCATATTTTCATAGCCATCACATACAGGTTTTATATTTGACCTGAACCAATTCTGCATACCTTCCAAGCCATCAAGGTGCTGTGGCGGCTCTGGAATGTTAACATGGAGGTGCTGCGCAAGCCACTCCCTTCTGCATCCTTTGGTTGAGTGATTATGAAGGTCACATTTAGGTGCAGATAAAAGTTTGTTTATATTATTTTCTTTTAAACCTTCTACAAAAATATTTTCCACACCAATTCTCCCTTTGAGTTTTTTCAGTATTGCAGTATTGTAACAAAAACAGATACTCCTCGTAAATAAATATACAAAAAAAAGACCCGGTATTGTGCCGAGTCTTTTGAAATCTGTAATAGCAGATGATTATCTCTTTGAGAACTTTTTCAATCAGATTGCCTGTATCTCTTCATCATTTCCGTTGCCGTATTACTGTTCGTTTTAGCCTGTGCATTCTCATTATATCCACATCCAATAAAGAGGGTTACAGCCATCACGCATAATGCTGTAAGCGTTTTACCTGTATTTTTACAAAAGAGATTTTCCAAACTCATAAGCTTCCCGCTTTTCCTCTTCTTTGCCTTCTGCTTCACCCATTTCATTTATTCCGCCACAGAACAATGAACCTTTAAATGAAGCTTTCTCAAAACACTCTACCCAACCATTCAGACCACTGACAGCTTTCTCAGGAACAAATGTCTCATCTTCAGCAGCAGTCGAAAGCATATAGACATTACGAAATCTATAGTCAGAAGGATAAAGCGGATTAAGTCTGTCAAGGAGAGTCTTCAGCTGTCCGCTCATCTCGTAATAGTAGATAGGGGTCGCAAATACAAGCGTATCTGCATTCTTTACTTTTTTCGCAATCTCTACAGCATCATCATTTATCACGCACTTCTGCGTCTTTTGGCATGCAAGACATCCTTTGCAGAA
>JAIKXK010000261.1 GCA_024684155.1 Lachnospiraceae bacterium
TATAGATTGCAAATAAGGTCCTGGTTTTTGCTTTTCTTAGACCTTATTCTTTGAAAAAAATCAGAATATACTTGATGTATAAATGACATACCTGGGGTATGGGAGGTTATAAAAAATGAGTCGAAATTATTATTTGGCAGTAGATATTGGAGCTTCTTCTGGAAGACATATGGTTTCCTGGATGGAAGATGGAAAAATGCAAATGGAGGAAGTATATCGCTTCCAAAATGGAATGGTGCAAAAAGACGGGAAGCGCCTTTGGGATACCAAAAGTCTGTTTAAAGATATTGTGGCAGGTATGAAGGCTGCAAAGGAAGCAGGTTATGTACCTACATCTATGTCCATTGATACATGGGCGGTAGACTACGTGCTTCTTGATGAAAATGATGAAGTATTAGGAGATACCTACGGATACCGTGATCATAGAACTGAAGGTGTGGATGAAGAAGTATATAAAGTAATCCCTGAGGAAAAGCTTTATGAACGTAGTGGAATTCAAAAACAAATCTTTAACACCATCTATCAGTTGTATGCAGATAAATTAAAACGCCCTGAGGTGTTAGAAAAGGCAAAGACCTTTTTGATGCTTCCTGATTATTTTCAGTTTTTATTAACAGGAAGAAAAAAATCAGAGTATACCAACGGTTCTTCTACTCAGCTTGTAAATCCAAATACAAAGCAGTGGGATTTCGAACTCATTGATATGTTGGGATTGCCAAAGGAAATCTTTTTGACACTTCAAATGCCTGGAACGGCTCTTGGTCGATTAACACCAAAAATCCAAAAGGAAGTGGGATTTGACTGTGAAGTGATTATGTGTGCAAGCCATGATACAGCCTCTGCAGTAATGGCAATGCCAAAGACAAAAGAGGGCATTTATTTAAGTTCCGGAACCTGGTCTTTAATGGGAGTGGAACTTTTAGAGGCTCTTCGGGATTCAAACTCTCATGCAGGAAATTATACCAACGAAGGTGGTTATGATTATCGCTTTCGTTATTTAAAAAATATTATGGGACTTTGGATGATTCAGTCCGTACGACATGAATTAGACGATAAGTACTCTTTTGCAGAAATATGTGAGGAAGCAAGTAAGTGTGATTCTTTCCCTTCCAGAGTTGATGTAAATGACGCCAGCTTTTTGGCACCGGAAAGTATGATTGATGCCATTAAAGATTACTGCAAAAACACAAATCAAAAAGTGCCTGAAACTCTTGGTGAAATCTCTACCGTAGTCTATCAAAGCTTAGCTGAGTGCTATGGAAAAACGGTTTCTGAAGTAGAGAAAAATACAAAGAAAGAGTATGAGCGTATTTATATTATCGGTGGTGGAGCCAATGCAGGATATTTAAACGAACTTACAGCAAAGGCAACAGGAAAAGAAATTTATGCTGGACCTACGGAAGCTACCGCTATTGGAAATATTATGGCTCAGATGATTGCAAACAAAGAACTTAAGGACTTAACTGCCGCAAGAAAAACGGTGAGAGAGTCTTTTGAAATAAAGGTTTATAAATAAGGTTATTTAAAGGAGACGTTATGTTAGTAGAAACAAAAGCAAAAGTAGGCGTATTTTCCATTGCACTTGGAGCATACCTGCCACAGTTCCCATCTTTGGTGCCTGAATTTGAAAAGCAGTACGAAGATTTTAAAAACTCTATTCCGGATTCAGTGGAAATTATTGATGGTGGAGTGGTTACCACAAAGGAACTTTCACAGGCAGCAGGGGATAAGTTTAGAGCAGCCGATGTAGATTTGGTATTTATGCAGCTTTTAACTTATGCCACATCTTATAACATGCTTCCTGCAGTAAAGGACTTAGATGTACCTGTAGTTCTTGTTAACATTCAGAAATTAAAAGCCCTAGATTACGATACAGCAGGAACAGCAGAGTGGCTTGGCGAAGCTTATGCCTGTGGTGCAGTTGGAGAAATGGTAGCTGACTTAAACCGTTATGGAAAGAGAAGTGCTGTAATTACCGGTGTTGTTGAAGGTGGAGATGCAGCTGTAGAAAAAGAAATCGATCAGTGGTGTCGCGCTGCACAGTGCCGTAGAAGATTTAGAGAAACCAATATTGCTCAGATTGGGCGCCCATATCCTGGAATGATGGATTTATATATTGATGAGTCAAATCTTTATCGCAGAATGGGACTTTATACAAAGCAGTTTGACTGGGAAAAAATCTGGGCTATTGCAGATGATGTAAGTGATGAGGCTGTGATTCGTGCAAAGGCAGAAGATATTTTAGATACCTTTGAAATTGTTGGCGGCGGTACTGTTGAAGATGTATGGGAAATGGCCCGTTACGTTGTAGCTTTTGAACAGTGGGTAAAGGATGAACAGTTAGGTTTAGTTGCTTCTCACTATGATGGCTATGCAAAGGGACAGGCTGGAGTTGTAGATAGTTTACTTATACCTGCATTTTCAATGCTTATTAAGCAGGGAACTGCTTGTGCTGTAGAAGGTGATATGAAAGTTGCCATGGCTATGAGTATTTTAAAAACAATTTCAGGTACAGGACAGTTGGCAGAAATGTATACCATTGATTTCAATGATGATGTTACCTTGATTGGCCACTCTGGCTCTGGTGATTATGATATTTCACAGGCAAAGAAACCAACCATGAAGATGATGGATGTCTTTCATGGAAAGACAGGTGGCGGATATTTAACACAGTTCTATCCACCAACAGGAGAAATCACCTATCTTGCAATTACTCAGGATGGAGATGGAAACTTCAAGTTTATTTGTGCAGAGGGAATGAACGAAGAAGGAAAGATTTTACAAAATGGTGATACCATGATGCGTACACGTTTCTCATGTTCTGCATCAGAGTTTGTAACTCGCTGGAGTGAAACTGGTCCAACACATCACTTTGGAGCAGCTGTAGGACATCATATTGATACCATTAAAAAGGTGGCAAAGGTATTTGGCGTACCAGTAGAAGTGGTAGTTCAGTAATTTCGTTTATAACGATTTGTTATAGAAATCATTTTTATATAAGTAGTAGTCACATAGGTGACTTAAGGAGGATTAATTTTATGAAGATTACAGATGTAAAGTTTGTTGAAGGATTTATTCGTATGGCAAATGATGGATGGGAACAGGGATGGCACGAAAGAAACGGTGGAAACCTTTCTTATCGTATTAAGCCTGAAGAAGTTGGAGAAGTAAAATCTTATTTAAAAGAAGATGGCCCATGGCAGGAAATTGGTACCTGCGTTCCTGATTTAGCTGGTGAATACTTTATGGTAACAGGTTCTGGAAAATACTTTAGAAACGTTATTTTAGATCCTGAAGACTCTACCTGTATCATCAAGATTGATGACAAGGGTGAAAACTATCAGATTCAGTGGGGACTTGTTAATGGTGGTCGTCCAACTTCAGAACTTCCTAGCCATTTAATGAACCATGAAGTAAAGAAGAAAGCTAGTGGCGGTACTCATCGTGTAATTTATCATGCACATACAACGAATGTAATCGCATTAACCTTTGTACTTCCTTTAGAAGACGAAGTATTTACTCGTGAACTTTGGGAGATGGCAACAGAATGTCCTGTAGTATTCCCTTCAGGAATTGGTGTAGTAGGCTGGATGGTTCCAGGCGGCAGAGATATTGCTGTAGCAACTTCTGAACTTATGAAAAAATATGATGTAGCGATTTGGGCTCATCACGGAATGTTTGCATCAGGGGAAGATTTTGATTTGACCTTTGGTTTAATGCATACAGTTGAAAAGTCTGCAGAAATTTTAGTAAAGACCTTATCTATGTCTCCTAAGAAACTTCAGACCATTACTCCTCAGAACTTTAGAGATCTTGCAGTTGACTTCAAGGTTGATCTTCCAGAAAAGTTCTTATATGAAAAATAAATAAATCTGCTTATATGTGTTAAGAAACACCCCTTTTTCTAGAGTGCTAGGGAAGGGGGTGTTTTGCATAAACGGGAAGAGTTTTTTATTTTGTGATATAATATAGAAAATTTATGTGAATTTTGGAGGGAGCCGGTATGGATCAAAATTTTAATAATCCCAATCAGGATTATGGACAGAATCAAAACTATGGTCAAAACTATGGACAGAATAATCAGTATAATCAGGGACAAAACTATAACCAGTATAATCAGGGCCCAAATTATAATGATTACAATAACAATCCTCAGTATGGTAATGTAAATTCTATTAATAAGCATCTTTTTGTATGGCTGTTTTGCTTTTTCTTAGGAGGCTTTGGAGTTGATCGTTTTGTAAGAGGTCAGATTGGACTTGGTATTTTAAAACTACTATTTTGGTGGGTGACACTTGGAATT
>JAIKXK010000318.1 GCA_024684155.1 Lachnospiraceae bacterium
GTTCGTGAATCTTATAAGGATCCTGTTGGCACTTATGCAACCAATGTTATGGGTACCGTAAATATCTGTGAATGCGTACGACAGAATCCTTGTGTAAAATCTTTTGTGAATGTAACCACAGATAAAGTTTATAAAAACAAAGAGTGGGTTTGGGGCTATCGTGAAGATGAAGAGTTAAACGGATATGATCCATACTCAAATTCAAAATCATGCTCAGAGCTCGTAACCAGTTCCTATGTGCAGTCATTTTTTGATGATATGCCAGTTGCTGTATCTACAGCAAGAGCGGGTAACGTGATTGGTGGTGGTGATTTTGCTGCAGATCGTATCGTGCCGGATTGTATTCGCGCTGCAGAAAAGAAAGAGGATATTATTGTAAGAAATCCATATTCAACAAGACCTTATGAACATGTTTTGGAACCGGTAGTCGCTTATCTTATGATTGCAATGAAACAGTATGAAGATAAAGCAAAGTATGCTGGACACTATAATGTAGGACCAAACGAAGAAGATTGTTGGACTACAGGTGAATTAGTTACTTTATTCTGTGATAAATGGAATGCCACTACAGGCGATTCAATGAAATGGATTGATTGTTATGATGGTGGCCCTCATGAAGCTGGTTTCTTAAAGCTGGATTGCTCAAAGTTAAAGGCTACTTTTGATTGGTCACCGAGATGGAATGTAGAAACTACAATGGAAAATATCGTCGAGTGGTCAGTTGCTTTTATGAAGGGTGAAGATGTACTTGCTGTAACGGATAAGCAAATAAAGGAATTTTTGAAATAATGAAAACGATTAGTACTTTTTTATGGAGCATCATTGAAAAGATAGCAATTTTTTGCTTGAGTATTCTATTTAAAATAATACATAAGGATTTAACGGAGGAAGCCAAAGATGGCTTCCTTCAGTTCATTAAATTTGGACTTGTGGGAGTGACAAATACAGTCATCAGTTATTTGATAAACGTTGTGGTACTTTTGCTATTAAAACCTTATGAAGTAAGCTGGGATTTTGTGGCAGCAAATATTATTGCGTTTATACTGAGTGTACTTTGGTCATTTATGCTAAACAGTATATTTGTCTTTAAAAAAGAAGAAGGCGAAAAACGAAACCCCTGGAAGACGCTATTAAAAACGTATATCGCTTATGGATTTACCGGTATTGTATTGAACAATATATTGTCCTTTATATGGATCAATCTATTTGGTATTTCAAAATACATTGCACCATTGATAAATCTGATTATTAGTATTCCGGTAAATTTCTTTATGAATAAGCTTTGGGCGTTTAAGTCGGAGTAATATAGATTGTGGAGAAATTAATACTGTGCATTTTAGTGTGTGAGTAAATATAAAAGAGAAAATGGTAGTCCCAAAAAGAAAAAGGTAATATGTAAAAAGGTAGGTAGTGTTGAATGAGTTTTAAATATTGGCTTCCTGATGAAAACGGGCAGAAAACAGAGTATGAAACGCAAAATAACGCGGTTATTATTATTGGGGCTAATGGTTCTGGTAAAAGTAAATTGGGTGCATGGATTGAGTGCCAAAATTTTGATGGCGTGCATCGTGTTGGAGCACAACGAAATCTGAATTTCAATGAAAATATCCCGCTTAAAAACTATTCTGAGGCGGAGAATTGGGTTTTTTATGGAAGCGGTGATGGAAATGATCATAGTAAAGGTCAAAGATGGAATTGGGGGCATTATACCACCAGATTGATGGATGATTATGATAGTGTTTTAGCAGCAGTTATAGCATTAAAAAATAACGAAATCTCTAAATTTCATCAAGCGTGTAAAGATAGAGGAGATAATAAAGCAGAATGGCCGGATACACCCGTAACATCGATTGATAAAATTCAACATATATGGAAATCGGTTTTCCCACAACGAGAACTTATAGAAGATGATTCAAAATTTTATGCGGGATTATATAAAAATGGGGAGCTTAATAAGTATTCTGCTACTGAAATGAGTGACGGGGAGAGAGCAGTTCTTTATTTAGCTGCCCAAGTTTTATCTGTACCGAAAAATAAAATGCTAATTATTGATGAGCCAGAAGTTCATTTACATCCATCTATAATGAATAGGTTATGGAAAGAACTTGAGAGATGTAGAGAAGATTGTTTGTTTATATATATCACTCATGATTTGAATTTTGCATCGGCTCATTGCAATGCCACGAAATTCTGGATAAAAGATTTTGATGGAAAACATTGGAAAATTGAAAAGATAATTGAAGAGAGTATACCAGAAGAACTTGTTTTTGAAATATTAGGTAGTAGAAAAAATGTCTTATTTGTAGAAGGTGAAACAAATAGTTATGATAGTCAGCTGTACACACAAATCTATCGTGATTATTTGGTAATTCCATGTGGTGGATGTACAAAAGTTATAGAAAGAACGAAGGCGTTTAGGAACAGCACAATGCTGCACGAGTGTGAAGTGTATGGATTAATTGATCGAGATTATAGATCAGAACGTGAAATTGCTTCGTTAAAAGAAAATGGCATTTATGTAATAGGTGTTGCTGAAGTAGAAAATTTATTCTTGGTAGAGGAGTTGATAAGATTTGTTGCTACGCGATTTGCCACAGAAAATGTTGAACAGACTATAGATAATATTAAAGATTTTGTAATTAATACTAAATTTTCAAATATGATAGAACGCCAATTATGTCAAAGCGTGGTTGCTGAGATTAAATATCAGCTATCTTGTATAGAAATCCATAATAGAAACGAAGAAGAAGCAAAAAGTACATTACAGATTGGTTTGGATTCTATAAAATATGATGACATACGAGATGAGAAAGAATCTATTTTTCGCCAAGCGTTAGAGAGTAAAGATTATAGAAGCGTATTGAAGATTTTTAATGAGAAGGGTATTTCTAAAACCATAGGTCATTTTTTTGGAATAAAAAATGATGAATATCAAAGAAAAGTTATTAATTTATTAAATGGAGAATGTTATA
Organism: Lachnospiraceae bacterium; assembly: GCA_024684155.1. Lineage (GTDB taxonomy): Bacteria > Bacillota > Clostridia > Lachnospirales > Lachnospiraceae > JAILEN01. Next base: position 2,973 of record JAIKXK010000318.1, read on the forward strand.
AAGAAATTGTTGAATTGTTAGGCAGATATTTGCCAAATGAAATTCCAAGATAAAAAGGTTTTAATGTGCAATATAAAAGAAGACAGATTGATGCTTTTTGTATAAAAAATTTTAGATATGGGGCTTGTATGGCTGAAGGGCTGTGACGGTAATATAATGCACGATGTGTGAATGTCGCAATTGTGGTCATGTCGTAGTAGGATTTGAAGCACCAGAGGTTTGCCCGGTATGTAATCATCCACAGGCATTCTTTGAGGTGAGAGAGGAAAACTACTAATAATAGATTTGGAAATATCTACAAATCATGGTATAATACTTTTGTTTTGTAGATTTAGAACTTGAATAAATAATATAAAATATAAAATAATTAATTAGGAGAGATAATAATGGCAAAGAAAGCGCTTATTACCGGTATTACCGGACAGGACGGAAGCTATTTAGCAGAGTTTTTATTAGAAAAAGGATATGAAGTTCACGGAATTACCCGTCGCGCATCCATTTCAAATACAGCACGTATCGATCAAATGATCGATACGTGCTGTATTTGAAATGGATGCGCGACGGGTAATTCCG
>JAIKXK010000331.1 GCA_024684155.1 Lachnospiraceae bacterium
AGTTTACTCTTTCTGTGCTCGATTTCCTTTTCCACAATATCACTTGGCGCTTGCTGATAATTCAAAAATTCATAAGAGAAAGTTCCTTCTCCACCGGTTAATGAACGAAGGGTAGTGCCATAACCATAAAGTTCAGAATCTGGAATTTCTGCAACTATTTCTGTCTTTTTTCCTTCTATTGGATTCATTCCTACTACTTTACCATGGCGTTTATTTAAATCGCCCATTACATCCCCTGTTTTATCATCAGGAATCAACACCTTAAGCTCAGATACCGGCTCTAACAAAACAGGATTTGCTTCTAAAATTCCTTTTTTCAGACATTGAATGGCAGCAGTCTTAAAGGCCATTTCAGAAGAATCTACGGCATGATAACTTCCATCATATAAGTTCGCTTTTATACCAACAACAGGATAAGCTGCTAGTGGTCCTTTTTTACATCCTTCTTCTAAACCCTTTTCTACTGCAGGGAAATAATTTTTCGGTACTGCTCCACCTACAACTGTCTGACTAAATTCAAAAGCCTTATCTGTATCCCCTAGTGGTTCAAAGGTCATTTTTACATGACCATATTGACCATGACCACCAGATTGCTTTTTATATTTATACTCAACATCACATTTTCCACGAATTGTTTCTTTATAAGCAATCTTTGGTCTGAAAAGTTCAATCTCCACCTTATATTTTTCTTTTAATTTATCCCTTACAACTTCCAAGTGTTGTTCTGATATACCATAAATTAAAGTCTGATGATTTTCCCCATCATTTTTAATTTTTAATGTTAAATCTTCCTGGGCAAGTTTTGTCAATCCAGCTGCAGCCTTTTCTTCTTCTCCCTTGTTTACCGGCTTATATCTCATACAGGTATAAGGAGTTGGAATGCCCGTTCGAATGTAAAGAATTGGATTAGCTTTGGTAGATAAAGAATCTGTGGTCGTTACCTTTGATAATTTACTTAAGGCTCCAATATCTCCTGCATGAAGTTCCTTTACTTCTTCTGCTTTTGATCCACAAAGCACATATAATTTTCCTATTTTTTCTTCTGCATCCTTATGCTGGTTATAAAGTACATCGTCGGTCTTTAACACTCCAGAATTTACTTTAATCAAGGAATACTTACCTACAAAAGGATCCACAATGGTTTTAAATACATAAGCTGATTTTGGTTTTGCAAAATCATAATTAGCTTCATATACATCATTAGATATGGCATGAATTCCTGCACATTCTCTTTTATTAGGACCAGGTAAATATTTCACCATATCTACCATAAGAGTATACATTCCACGATTTAGTAAATTCGAACCCATTAAAACTGGAACAATACTTCCTTCCGATACATTTACTCGAAGCGCCTGTCGAATTTCATTATCAGATAATTCTTCACCATTAAAGTATCTGTCCATAAATTCTTCGGAAGTCTCTGCTACAGATTCCATTAAAGCCTCACGATAAGTTTCTAGATACTCCATTGAATAATCAGGCACATCCATTTTTTCAACGGTTCCATCCTCTTTCCAACGTTTTGCCCGCTGCTGGATTACATTGACATATCCTACAAACTCACCATTTTCACGAATTGGTAGATGGAAAGGTGCAATTCGTTTACCATAAAGTTCCTGTAAATCTAAAATGACCTGCTTATAGGAAACATCATCAATATCCATTCCCGTAACATAAAACATACGTGGCAAATGGTATTTTTCACATTTTTCCCAAGCAAGTCGTGTACCAACTCCCACACCATCTTTTCCAGAAACCACAATAATTGCTGCATCAGCTGCAGTTAAGGCTTCTTCCACTTCTCCCACAAAGTCAATAGAACCTGGTGTGTCCAAAATATTTAATTTACAATCTTCCCACAAAATAGGAACAAGAGATGTTTGAATGGATAATTTTCTCTTGATTTCCTGGGCGTCATAATCACTAATGGTATTTCCGTCCTCAACTCTTCCTGCCCGGTTGGTCATCCCTGCAAGATATGCCATGGATTCCACCAGGGAGGTTTTCCCCGCTCCCGAATGTCCTAGTAAAACAATGTTACGTATTTTGTCTGTGGTAAATACTTTCATCTCCGGTCCCCCATTTCCTACGAGTAAGTAATTCAGTAAACAATTGAAGTCTTAGTCGTATATTTAATCTGTTAATTCAATTTTACATAAACCACTTTCAGAAAACAATGAAAATTATATATTTTTTTCTAATTTTTATTACACCTTGTGGTAATCCTTTTAAAATGCCCATAAATACGATAAAATAAGTTAGAAATTGGAGGAAAAAAGATTGAAACTGAAAACTGTTGGATTTATCGGATTAGGGTTGATCGGTGGTTCTATTGCAAAAGCACTTTTAAACTACGATCCATCCATTCAAATATATGGACATGCATTTCACAAAGAAACCTTGGAAGAAGCCTTTCACGAAGGAGTTATTTTAAACAACGACTTCCTTCCTTTAGAAAAATTTGGCTCCTTTGATCTTATATTTTTATGTTCCCCTGTAAAGGTAAATATTCATTATTTAAAAGAACTAAAGCCTTACTTAAATGAGAATTGTCTCATTACCGATGTAGGCAGTGTAAAAGGAGATATTCACGCTGCAGTGAATGCTTTAGGTTTGTCCCATCAATTTATTGGCGGTCACCCTATGACTGGATCTGAAAAAATCGGATTTAAAAATGCATCTTCTGATTTACTGGAAAATGCCTACTACATTGTTACAAACGATGGATGTAAGGATACTACTATAATCAATGAATTCTGTGATTTGATTCAATCCCTTGGTTCTATACCATTACAATTATCCTGCAAAGAGCATGATTTTGCCACTGCAGCAATATCTCATTTTCCACATATAATGAGTGCTGCTTTAGTAAATTTGGTTAAGGATAATGAAACAAAAGAACAAACCTTAAAAACCATAGCTGCCGGAGGATTTAAGGATATCACTCGTATTTCTTCCTCCTCTCCTATTATGTGGCAAAACATTTGCTTAGAAAACAAAGAAGAAATCTTAAATCTGATTGAACTGTATAAAATCCAGTTAAAGGATTTTGAAGAAGCCATTCGTGAAGGTAAGGAAGATAAAATTCTATCCCTGTTTTCTGATGCAAAAGATTATAGAGATTCACTGCCTTTAAAAAAGACCGGTGTATTACCTGTTACCTATGAACTATACTGCGATTTAAAAGACGAAACTGGTGGTATTGCAAAGATTGCTACCCTGCTTGCATCTAAAAATTTAAGTATTAAAAATATTGGTATTGTAAATAACAGAGAATTCGAAGCTGGTGTATTACATATCGAAATGGCCTCTTCCGAAGATTTAGCTTTGGCAAAGGATTTATTACAAAAAAACTCCTATGGGGTTCATACCATAGATTAAAGGAAAAGAAAAATGAAAAAAGTAAACTCACTAAAAGGAAAAATAAAAGTACCTGGAGATAAATCAATCTCCCATAGAGGAATCATGTTTGGCTCTATTTCAGAGGGAATCACGGAATTAGATGGATTTTTAAATGGTGCTGACTGTATCTCTACTATGAACTGTTTTAAACATATGGGAATAAATATTTCCCATGAGAATGAACATGTCATTATTCACGGAAAAGGACTTCATGGCCTTAATGCTCCATTAGAGACCCTTGATGTTGGAAATAGTGGAACAACCACAAGATTAATCAGCGGTATTTTATCTGGCCAGACCTTCTCTTCTACATTAAATGGAGATGCTTCCATTCAAGCACGTCCAATGAAAAGAATTATGACCCCTCTTCGATTAATGGGCGCTGATATTGTATCGGAAAAAAATAACGACTGTGCACCTCTTCTTATTTCTCCAGTGAAACAAGGATTAAAAGGAATTCATTACGATTCTCCTGTTGCATCTGCTCAAGTAAAATCCTGTATTTTGTTAGCAGGATTATATGCAGATGATAAAACCACTGTAACAGAACCTGTTCTATCCAGAAACCATACAGAACTTATGTTAAGGGGATTTGGCGCTGATGTTACCTCTAAAGGCACTACAGCTACCATAGCTCCTAATCCATCTTTATCCGGTCAAAAGATTTTTGTCCCTGGGGATATTTCTTCTGCAGCATATTTTATTGTGGCAGGAGCCATTTGCCAACATTCAGATTTACTAATTGAAAATGTAAATACCAACCCTACTCGTGCCGGAATTATATCCGTCGCTTTATCTATGGGCGCTTCTTTAGAACTTCTGAATAAACGAAATGTCTCTGGTGAAGAGGTTTGTGATTTACACGTAAAAACTTCTGATTTACATGGTTGTGAAATCAAAGGAGACATTATTCCCACCTTAATAGATGAGATTCCAATTATTTGCGTTATGGCTGCCTGTGCAAAGGGTGACACTATAATTTCTGATGCTTCTGAATTAAAAGTTAAAGAATCTAATCGAATTGATACTGTGATAGAAAATTTAAAAGCTATGGGGGTTTCCTGTGAAGCTAAGGAAGATGGTATGATTATTCATGGCCAATCAAATGAAAAAGGCCACGATTTCTTTTACGGAGCCCAAATTAAAACATATATGGATCATCGAATTGCTATGTCCTTCGCCATTGCTTCTCTTTGTGCTACAGGCGAAACAACACTTGATCATCCTGAATGCGTGGATATTTCTTATCCAGAATTTTATAAAACACTAACTTCTATTTCTAATAAATAATCTAATCATTTAAAGGGGGCAAACGTTTTACTATTTCACCACACAGGATTCCAACTAGTACTCCTGCTATGGTACCACTAATCATAAGTACCGGTAGATAGTAAACTAAAGCCCCTGTTTCTAATACAAAGCTAGCTACTACTATTTGTCCAATATTATGGCAGACTCCTCCCGCCACAGAAATTCCCAGGGTAGAAAAGGTTTTTTTTCGAAGCAAAAGACTCATAGCTGCAAAACTTAGAATTCCTCCAGCTAAACTATATAATAAAGAATAAGCATTTCCAAAACTTAGTCCCACTAAAATAATACGAATAACATTAATGAATAGAGCTTCTTTTTTACCAAAATTTATAAGTGCAATTAAAACGACTAAATTGGTAAGTCCAAGTTTTACTCCTGGAATAGCTATAAACACTGGAATCAGACTTTCTATATAACTTAATACAAAGGCCAATGCAATTAAAAGGCCAAACAAGGCAATTTTTTTGCTTTTCATATTATTGTGACACCGTATCTACTTCGGCATCTTCTCCTTTATTTACAATTTCGGCTACCACACGATGAGGTAAGCAAACTATGGTTTCTCCTACCGATTCAATAGTGCCTGATTTTACACAGACTAAATCTGGACAGTCAGCATCTTTAAAATACGCCTTTCTATCTTTAATGACTAAAGTATTATATCCGCCATGATATCCACTTAATTCATACGTACCATTTTCTGATAAATCATAGGTTGCCACCACATTCCCATCTATAGAAATCTGTACAAAAGAACCGGAACTTTTTGTCATATTTAACACAAAAAGTCCGGCTCCACTAATCATTAGTATTGTTAAAATTAAAATAATATCGTTCTTTTTCATAAATTATAAACTGGTACGAACAATCTTAGGTTTATAGCCACCTTTATCTAAGGCGTCTAGGATTTGTTCTTTATGTTCTTTACCAAAAGCTTCTAAGGTAATACGTAGTTCCACCTCTACATTTCGATTGGTAGATACAAACTGATTATGCTCTAATTTAATAACATTACCCTGAACATCAGCAATGGTCTGTGAAACAGCTGCAAGCTGTCCCGGTTTATCTGGAAGTAATACAGAAACAGTAAAGATACGGTCTCTAAATATCAATCCCTGCTGTACTACAGAGGACATGGTAATAACATCCATGTTGCCGCCTGATAAAATACATACAACATTTTTTCCCTTTGCCTTTAATTTTGTCGCTGCCGCAAAGGTAAGTAATCCTGAGTTTTCTACAATCATTTTATGATTTTCTACCATATCAAGAAAAGCTCC
>JAIKXK010000266.1 GCA_024684155.1 Lachnospiraceae bacterium
TAGAGAAAATAAAGACTATTTCTTTAAATTAATCAAGGAAGAAGTGTAGAGTTATATGACCATAAAAAAACTATTATCTGCATTTAAAATATCGACGTTTAAAAGAGTGGCAGAATATATTCAAATATTTGGATTTAAGGATGCTGTAAAACATACGATTGATGTTGCAACTGGTAAAGTAGAAGCTCCAAATGTATTTGAAAACAAGGGCGATTTAATAATCCATAAACCTGAATTATTTTCAGTGGATTTAGATGGGAATGGAAATAAAAAGTATGAGAAATTGATTCTACCAGAATGCGATAAGCCGAAAGTAACGATTATAATACCGGTATATAATCAGTTTGAGTATACATATAATTGTATTCATTCTATTTTAGATAATGTAGGAGACGTTTCTTATGAAGTAGTGTTAGGAGATGACTGCTCTACAGATGAAACAGCAGATATTAGTAAGTATGTTGAAAATATAATAGTAAGTAGGACAAAAAATAATGTGCGATTCCTACTAAATGTAAATAAAGCAGTAGAGTGCGCCAAGGGTGAGTATATTGTGCTTTTAAATAATGACACCCAGGTACAAGAGGGATGGCTTGAGTCTTTAATAAATGTGTTAGACAAAGATGAATATGTCGGAATGGTTGGATCGAAGCTAGTTTATCCCGATGGAAAACTTCAAGAGGCAGGAGGAATTGTTTTTTCGGATGGTAGCGGATGGCTCTACGGAAATGGACTAAATCCTAATATGCCTGAATATAATTACGTAAAAGAAGTGGATTATATTTCAGGGGCATCTGTCATGATTCGAAAATATCTTTGGAATAAGATTGGCGGATTTGATGAGCAATACGTGCCAGCATACTATGAGGATACAGATTTGGCTTTTGAAGTCCGCAAGTGTGGATATAAAGTTATGTATCAACCACAATCAGTTGTGGTCCATTTTGAAGGGATGTCAAATGGAACCGATGTAACAACAGGTTTAAAAAAATACCAAATAGAAAATCAAAAAAAATTCCAGAAAAAATGGAAGACAGAATTACAAAAGCAAGCAAAAAATAAAAATGAATTATTTACAGCTAGAGAACGAAATTGTAATCATAAGACAGTTTTGTTTATAGATCATTATGTTGTTCAGATGGATAAAGATGCTGGATCAAAGTCTACGTTCTTCTATATGAGATTGCTCCAGGAAAAGGGATATACAGTAAAGTTTGTTGGAGATAATTATTATCAAGATGAACCTTATACGACAATTCTTCAACAAATGGGATTTGAAGTCTTATATGGAACATGGTATAAAGAACACTTTTGGAATTGGATGGACCAGAATCACGAAAATATTGATTTTGTGTTCGCAAACAGACCACATGTCACAGTTAAGTATATTGATAAGTTGAAACAATATCCAAATATTAAAGTGATTTTCTTTGGCCATGATTTGCATTATTTAAGATTGCAAAGAGAATATGAAATAGAAAAGAATAATAGTCTTTTGGCAGATATAAAACTGAATAAAGAACGAGAATACTCCATTATGAGAAAGTCGGATGTGGTATATTATCCGTCTACGGTTGAAACACAGATGGTAAAAAAAGAAGATCCTTCGATTAATGTTAAGACGTTACCGCTTTTTGTTTATGACGATGTAAAAGAGCGAGTGTGTGATAATTTCGATCAAAGAGAGGGAATACTATTTGTTGGAGGCTTTGGTCATCCACCAAATGCAGATGCAGTACTTTGGTTTATTAAGGAAGTGTATCCTATAATTAAAGAAAAGGTAGATATTCCGTTTTATGTAGTAGGTTCTCGCCCATCAGAAGAAATACTTTCATTGGATGGAGATGGAGTTTCTATTTTAGGATTTGTAGAGGAAGAAGAACTAGAACGATTATATTTAAACACTAAGATGGTTGTAATTCCTCTTAGATATGGGGCTGGAGTAAAAGGAAAAATTCTTGAGGCTTTATATTACGGATGTCCTGTAGTGACCACGTCTGTTGGTGCTGAAGGGGTAGAAGGTATTGATAAAGTAACAATTATAAGAGATGATGCAGTTTCTTTTGCGAATAGTATTTTGAATCTTTATGACAACAATGAAGATCTTGAAGAACTAGCATCCAAAACAACAAAGTTTATAAAAGACCAATTTTCTACAGATGCAGTATGGAAAAAGGTTGAAGAAGATTTTACAAAGTAGAGGAAGACAGATGAATAGATTAAAAGAAATCATTTCATATAAGCACATGATAAAAAGCCTGGTGCAAAGAGAATTACGAGGAAGATATCAAAAATCAGTACTAGGTATGCTTTGGACCTTGATTAATCCGTTGTTTCAAATAGCAATTTATACGGTGGTGTTTTCGGTTATTTTTCCTAGCAGCTTAGAAAACTATTATTTTTACTTAACCTCAGGAATTATTCCGTGGACATTTTTTAACGATGCCGTAGGTAATAGTACAAATGATATAGTGGGGAATTCAGATTTAACAAAGAAGATTTATTTTCCAAGAGAAACACTTCCCATTTCTTCAGTTACAGCAAAACTTATTAATCTATTATTAGCGTTTATTATCGTATTCATTTTCGCTATTTGCGGTGGTGCAGGAATAAGTTTAAAAACCATATGGTTTTTGCCCGTTGTAATTTTATCAGAGTATATTCTTGCACTTGGATTTGCATTATTATTTTCATCACTTACAGTTTATTTCCAGGATTTACAACATATTGTAACAGTGTTTATGATGGCTTGGATTTGGGGTACGCCGATTATGTATACCATAGATACCGTCCCTGAGTGGCTGAGGGTATCTATTTCATTAAATCCAATGACAGGTGTTATTGGAATGTATCATGATGTTTTATATTACCA
>JAIKXK010000356.1 GCA_024684155.1 Lachnospiraceae bacterium
AAACTAAAGGTCGTATCATCCAATCTTTCGCATGCAAATAATGTTTGCAGTAATAAATCTCACTTCGAACCATGTGCGCAAAAGCAAAAGCCTTTACATGTTTTGTACTGCCACCATGCAAATGTTGTACGATAGCACTTGGACAATATAATTCTTTATATCCTTTTTCTATCATTTGATGCCCAAGTATCAATTCCTCTTCATATAAAAAAGGAACCTCATCAAATGGTGTAACATCTAGAGCACACTTTCTTGACATCATTACGCAACTTCCTTGAGCTGCAAAAGGATAAAATGGCTCTTCATACGTCAAATTTATACCATAGTAATTGTTATAAGCCTTTCGAAAAATCAGATTCAGTTTTGTGGTAATTCTATATTTATCTACCATAGTTAATTCATGCATCATATGCCTTTTTTGAACCTGACCATTTTCATCTTTAATCTTTGGGCAGGTGATTCCTATTTTTTTAGAATCGTCTAGCCTATTCCTTAATTCCTGGATGCTGTTTTCTTCGAAAACAATGTCATTATTAGTATATAAAATTGCATCACAGTTATTATCAAGTGCTGCTTTTATACCTACATTATTTCCTCCGCTATATCCTAGATTTTTTTCTGTTTGAATATATGTGATGGAATGTTTTTCTATCACTTCATCCAAAGAAAACTCCGGTTGATTCGGTGAATCGTTATCCACTAAATATATTTGGTATGCTTCTTCTGGCGGAAATTTTTGAATGCTTTCAATACAACGCAAACTCAAATCCCAACTCCGATAATTTAAAATTACTATTCCTATCATTTTTTCTTCTTCGTTAGAAGTTTTCTTCTAACATATTTCAATTCTCCAAATAGAACCATCATAATATAAAATGGTATTCCTATTTGATGTTGTTCTAATAAATCTTTAAAGTTTTTTCTTCGTCCAAGATGCATTTCTCTCAGATTCGAGGACAATCCTGAAGCTCCATAATATTCTCTATCAGGCGCATACTCAGTTGCCCAAATTGGAAGATAATATACCTGATTCCCTTGAAAGAATCTTTGGTAATAATTCATATCTTCTGAGTACTTCATGTTTTCGTCAAACAATCCGTATTTATCTATACAATCTCTTTTTATAATTACCGTAGATGTAAATATAAAACTTTTTATACAGTAATCTTTAATCGATACTTTTGTTAATTCACTATAATGTTTCCAAAGAATGTTTAATGGTTTTTCATCAAAACCGGAACTTAATAATTCAACACTACCAATCTTTTCAATAGCATTTTTTTGTTGTTCCATCTTATCCGGCATCCAAACATCATCTGCATCTAAAAATGCTACGTAGTCTGCTTTTGCTTCCTTTAGTCCCGCGTTTCTTGCTGTTGCCGGTCCATAATTTTTTGTTTGGATCAATTTGATTTTTGAGTCTTTTCCCCGACTTAATTTTTCAACAATACTAGCAGACTGATCTTTTGAGCCATCATCGATCACCAAGATCTCATCAATGAAATCATATGCAGTTTGTCGCCAAACAGAACGAATTGCTCTCTCTATGGTTTTCTCACTTTGATACATTGGAATCACAACACTAAACATTGCTGTATATCCTCATCATGTCCTTGTGAACATTCTCTTTACTATATTTATCTAAATTTTCATAATTCTCATCTGGATTTGGGTGAAGTCTTCCTTCTTTCCAGTCGAGAATCATGTGCTTTATCTCATCTTTATCTGTTGCAGAAAATCGACAGTCTTTTGATACTACAAGTTCATTGTTACCGCGAATATCTGATGCAATTGTGGGAGCCTTTGAAGCGATGCCTTCCATAAGTGCCACTGAAAGACCTTCCCTTTTTGAAGGGAAAATAAATAAATCAGCAGACATGTAAAGTTCTTTTAGATCATCTCGGAAACCAAGGAACATAATTCTGTCATTCATTCCCCAGCTAGTGATTAATTCTTCATAATACTCTCTTTTACTACCTATGCCACAAATAAAATATTTCAATTTGTCGTCATTTAACTCACGCAAAACTTCTAGTACTGTTTCATGGTTTTTATTATCATTTAATTCCCCGACAGAAAACAACATATACTCATTATTTTTTATACCAAGTTCTTTTCGATATCTATCTCGCATCTTCTTTCGGGTATCATCATCCACATTATAGTAAGACAAATTTACGCCTATTCCATGAATATGTTCAATTCTCTGACATCGAAATTTCTCTTGTGCTCGCTTGTAATCCTCATATGTGATAGTTACAAGTGTTTTGGTCCATCTTGATAAAAACTTCTCTATAGGATAATACAGTAACCAGTTTTGTATCGGTGCTCCCTTATAAAAGTGAAACCCATGGGCGGTATACATTACAGGTATTTTACAACTATGTCCCACAAACCGCGCCACTACGCTTCCAATAGGCGAGTGACAATGAATAAATTTATACTTATTCTCCTTACATATTTCTTTTACCTGTTGATAAGCTATTCTTAGTTTTCTGATATGAACTGGACTTCTTGCAAAATCAATTTGATAATATTTTATTCCCATACGAGATAAATCAGATTTTAATTCTTCTATCTTTTCATCAGTACATGTATTTCCAACATAAAAGTTGCAGGCCACTTCTACCTCATATCCAAGTTCCTGCAATATACATAAGTTATCCATATTAAATTGTTGAATCATTGATGCTGTCGTAGCCAGCATTAATACTTTTTCTGACATAGCAATTTCCTTTTGCGCCCAATCTCTTGTATTATACTACTTTTTCACATATCAGTCCAATTTCCGAAACAACCAAAAAAGCAATGGCAGACGGCCATTGCTTTGTATGATTTAGTTATTATTTATTTTTTCCTTCTGCTCTTCCGTAAATCCTTCCGTAGCTTCTTTTCTAAAAATAACCTTTACTGGTTCAAAGAAAATCTGCATA
>JAIKXK010000399.1 GCA_024684155.1 Lachnospiraceae bacterium
TACTTGTCAACAAAAATGAGAATCATTCTCAAATTTGTTTTTATTCAGCAAAACTCATCTGTGAAGTCTTTTCTGTATTTAATAATGCTGTTCTTGCTCATCCATTAGCTCATTCCTCCTACATATTTTGCAAAGGCTTCCATAAAAGAATTCTTTCTGTTTCGACTAATAGAAAGAGTATCTCCCCCACACTTACTTCATTGGAGCGAATTGATTTTACATAAGCTAGATTTACAAGATAACTTTGATTACAGCGAAAAAAATTTAAACTTCCTAACTGCTTTTCATGCTACTTAATATAACGCATGGCCTTATTCATCTTTATCATTATTTCTTCATCATCAACGATTGCAACCTTCATACTTCCCTCTCACTTCAAGTTTTGTATTCCTCTTGCAATCTATTTTACCATATCTTTGCAAATTAGGCTTCGACTTCCTTTGGCTTTGCCTCTCCCTCTGGGAAAATAATCTTATTTACAAAGAAGAAGATGACCATGGATACACCACCATTTAATACGGTAGTTCCAATATTGTAAACAAAGTCAGGTACGAACATGCCTGCTACTGCAACCCATACACAGTTAATGGAGTTAACAATACAAGTAACAATTACAAAGGCAATACCATACCACATTGCCTGGTAGGCAATATTCCCTTTACTTCTGAACACGAAACTTCTCTGAATTGGGAAGTTAATACACTCACCTACTAACATTGCTACAATATATGCACAAAAGTAAGGTAAGCCACCATGAGCAGAATCATAACCAATAATATTCCACTGGAAGGTTTCTCCAAATAAGGTCATATCCACACCTGGCCAGCCAAAATCTACATTTGGAAGTGAGGCAAAGGCCGCTGGTAAAAACTGTAATAGTAAATACTTAAATACGGTAATTAAGTTACTAACTATAAAAAACAGTCCACCTTCTCGTACCCACTTTGCAAGTTTTGGATTTTTCTCTACAAAATTATTCCACGCTTTCATCATATTCTCCTTTATATATCCCTATTTCCTTGTTCCTTTATTATTTGAATTTTTTAATTTTTAATTCAAACTTCTTATTGGCAGTAGAATTTTTAAAGTAACCAGCAATTACTTTTCCAATTCCCTTCCAAAAATGTCCATTTACTGCTGTTACAATTCCATCTACCATTTCCATATCTACAGCGCCACCGCTCATCTTTGCGATTGCTCTAAATGGCATGTTGTAAATAAATAAAATATTCAGATCTGGAACACCTTTTTCATCTGCTTTTTTCTTTTGCTCTGTAAGTTTCTTGTACACAAAACGGGCAAGACCACTCTTTGCATAGTAAAGCTGACAGATTGCATCATTTGGACCAAGTTCACCGCTCCAACTTCCATCAGGAATGGAATATCCAAGCAATGCTTCATACTCTTTGTCCGTAATGTTTTGAATCTTACCGCTATAGTAATTTTCCAAGCGATTGGTGTGGTATGGATAAATGGAAACATTTCCCTCTACCTCTAAAGGAGCACTAAGTCTCATATCCTTTGAAGAAGCACCAATGCAAATCTCGTAAGTTCCGCCTTCAATTTCCCACTGATCGGCTCTTGTATTCCAGAATCTAAAAGTCTTATCATCAAATGGAATGGTTACCTTCTTTGACTCCCCAGACTTTAAGAATACTTTTTTAAATCCCTTTAATTCCTTTTTCGGACGGAAGATTTTAGCATCTGGAAGTGACACGTAAAGCTGACATACTTCTGCTCCATCATAGGAACCAGTGTTTTTCAAATTGAAGCTTACTCCGTCCTTTGTTACCTCAATATCAGAGTATTCAAAGGAAGTATAAGAAAGACCAAATCCAAATGGATATAATACATCCACTCCTGCAGTATCATAATAACGATATCCTACATAAATGCTTTCTCTATATTCTGAATTTCTCTCAGCTGCCGGGTAATAGCGATATGCTGGAGTATCCTCTAATCTCTTTGGCAGAGTTTCATTTAACTTACCAGAAGGATTTACTTTTCCGGTTAATAAATCAAGTGTGGCACTGGCACCAGCCTGTCCACAAAGATACATATGTAAAAGTGCCTTAAAGTGGTGATGCCATGGCATTTCAATAGCAGAGCCAGCACTGATTACACCAACAAGGTTTGGATTTGCAGAACCAAGTTCCTGAAGAAGGGTAATCTGGTTCTGAGGAATTCTCATATGTTCTCTGTCTAAACCTTCTGATTCAGAGATTTCATTTAAGCCAAAGAAGAAAAGTACAACATCTGCCTGCTTTGCAAGATCTACTGCTTCTTTTCTCATATTGGCATCTTCCTGACCATTTCTTAAGTATCCCTTGGCAGTTCCCATTACCTGTAAGTCATAGTCTCTTACTAACTCAGTAATTACCTCTACCTTTGTCGGATTTACAAGAGAAGAACCAGCTCCCTGATATCTAGGAGTAAAGGCAAAATCTCCAATTACTGCCACCTTTGTCTTAGGCTTTAATGGCAAAATTGAATTTTCATTCTTTAATAAAACTGCACTTTCCTGAGATGCTTTTCTTGCAAGATCATGATGGGTTTCCACATTAAATGAATTTGGCTTATTCTTTGCATTTTCTGATAAAGTAATCACCGCATCTAATAAAGTATCTACTCTTTCATCAAGTTCACGTTCTGTTATCTTTCCAGTTTCTACGGCCTTTACTAATTCCCTGGCAGATGAAAGTCCAGGATTTGGCATTTCCAAATCACTACCAGCTTTAACTCCAAGAGCATGATCATTAGAAGCGCCCCAGTCTGTAATAACGATACCATCAAAACCAAAGTCTCCACGTAAAATATCCTTTAGTAAATGCTCACTTTCGTTGGCATATACACCATTTACTTCGTTATAGCTTGTCATTATGGCTTTTGCATGAGCTTCCTTAACAGCAATTTCAAATCCTGTAAGATAAATCTCACGGAGTGTTCGTTCGTCTACTACAGCGTTCATGGCCATACGACGCATTTCCTGAGAGTTCACTGCAAAATGCTTTGGACAGGAATATACCCCTTGTCCCTGAATACCTCTTGTATAAGAAGCAGCCATCTTACCTGCTAAATAAGGATCTTCAGAAAAATATTCAAAGTTTCGACCACAAAGAGGGCTACGCTTAATATTAAGACCAGGTCCAAGCAACACGTTTACTCCCTGAACCAAAGCCTCTTCTCCTAAGGCATCTCCCATTTCCTGTCCCAGTTCTTCGTTCCAGCTATTGGCAATGGTAGCTGCTGTAGGGAAGCAGGTAGCCTTTAAGGATTCATTCAATCCTAAGTGATCTCCTGCACCGGCCTGCTTACGAATACCGTGAGGGCCGTCAGAACAAAACATAGAAGGCAGATTATGCTGAGGGAAATCCCAAGTCTCCCATTCACCCTTTCCACCTAAAAATGCGGCTTTTTCTTCCAGTGTCATTTTTTCAATGATATCCTGATGTTTCATAAATATCCCTAACCCTTTCTATATCAAATCACCCAATAACCCGTGGTTTTCATAGTATAAAAATAGCACAGGATACTTCTCCTGTGCTGATTTTGACGCAAACTGTAATTATTTGACATAAGTTGCAATCTTAACTTTCAATTTTTATTCATAGGAATTAGAATCTTTAGTTCAAACCACTGCTCTTTCATATTATATTCCGCGTAGCCTCCATACTTTGAAACCGTATGATTAATGGACTTTATTCCAAAGCCGTGGTTGGCCTTATCTTCTTTTGTAGTCTGAGGCAAATCATCTACAATCTTAGGGATTTCCTCGCAGTAATTACTGATTTGAATCAGCACCAGTCTCTTTTGTGCTGAAATTGACATATGGATGAGACGTTTTTCTTCTTCTCTTACCATACTAACTGCTTCTATGGCATTATCCAATGCATTTCCAAAAATATTACATAAATCTGCCACATGGATGAAATCTAATAGCATTCCATCTGCCACGCAGGTCAATTTAATATGATTTCTTCTGCATTCCATCATCTTTCCAGCGATAATAGTATCTAAAACAGAATTTCCCGTCTGCATTTCCGGACGATAGCTTTCTAATTCCTCTTCCATTTTAGAAATCCACTCTTCCCGCTTTTCATCTGTCATATCAGCTCGAAGTCCCGCTATCTGGTGCTTTAAGTCGTGATATTTCATATTGATCATTTCAAATCCCGACTGATAGCTTCGGTATTTATCATACTGTTCCTTTAAAACAGAGTTGATGGAATTAATTTCCCTTTGGGCATTCATTTCACAAATACGACCTTTGTATGCAAAAAGCATAATCATTCCCGCTAAATCCACCAGGGTTCGAATATAGAAATTATCCGATTCACTGGATCCCGAAAAAGGCGTGTATTTTACTACGAAACTTATATTACTGAATAAAAACATCACTGCTGCAATACAGATGACTGCAATTAATTCATTTCTATTTATGTCAAAATAGGGCAAACTTTTTTTGGAGCTTTGCTCCATACGATAAAAGATAAAAAAGAACAATCCATACACTACAAAAAATAATATGGACTGAGAAATCAGATTTCCTCGTAAGATAGGCAAAAAACTTGCAAGCTGCCACTCAAAGGAAGCTACAAACTCTGCTGCCATGATACAAAACATGGCATAATACACGATGACTCTTCGATTTAAATCGCAGGTTAAATATAAGAACAGCCCCATATTAAAAAAGGCCACTCCCATAATAATTAACCAAACAAAATTTGAAAGGGTATCTGTAAAAACCAACAGTACTGACTGAATCATAAAAAAGATGGTTGCGTAGACTGCAAATCTTTGATTGGATACTTTTCGTTTTAAACTAAGACAAACAATCATACAGGAAAGCCATTCTGCTATGGCTGTATAGATTCTTGGAATATTTTCATATAATGTCATGGGTTATCCTTCACTAATATATTTTGTTAATGCTTTCATAAAATCATTTTTCTTTGAACGGCTAATAGGCAGCTTATGGTTAAAGATAATGGCACAACCATCCTCTACTCCCTCTACATATTTTAGATTGACTAAAATTCCCTTATTGCTACGGAAAAATCCATGACTGGATAATTTGTCATCGTAATCCTGCATTTTTGCTCTGGTAGAAAACTGTCCTTCTGAGGTATGGAAAAGTAAATGATGGCCATCCGATTCTATAAAATAAATAGACTGCGAACTTACTCTTTTCATTCCTCCCTGCACACTGACAGAAAGTTCATGTCCACTTCGTTTGCTAACACGGGAGATAGCCCGATTAATCTTTTGGGAAAAAGAAAAGTACTCCACTGGTTTTACCACATAATCCAAGGCATCTACTTCATAGCCTCGAATAGCATAGTCCATCATATTAGTAATAAACATAATCAATACCTTTTGATCACGTTTACGAATCTCTTCTGCGGCAGACATACCGTCCATAAACTTCATTTGAATATCCATAAGAATAATATCAAACTGACAGCGATAATCTGATACTAGATTGTCGCCGTCGTTATAGGTAGTAATATGAAAAGTATTTCCGCTCTCCTTTTCATACTTCTTTAAATATTCTATTAATAATGCAACGTAGCTTTCCTCATCATCTACAATCGCAATCTCAATCATTGTGTCCTCCATGATAATAATTATCCAGTGTACCTATCAATTCGCCTACATCAATAGGTTTTGTAATATGGCAGTTCATTCCGGCATCAATGGCACGTCTTCCATCTTCTTCAAAAGCATTTGCTGTTGTTGCAATAATTGGAATGGACTTTGCATCCTCTCGATCTAAGGCGCGAATCTGTCTTGTAGCTTCAAGGCCATCCATTTTGGGCATCATAATATCCATTAGAATGGCATCATAGTATCCTACTTCAGAATCCGAAAAAGCCTCTAATACTTCTTCCCCATCCATAGTAGAATCCACAATTACACCATGTTCTTCTAAAAGCGTTTCTACAATAATCAGGTTTACATCTACATCTTCTGCTACTAACACCTTCATACCATCGATATTGTATTCCTTTGGATTTTCTCTACGATCTACCAAATGATCTTTGGTATCTGTTTCAAAGGTTAGCTCCAAAGTAAAGGTAGTTCCAACACCTAGTTCACTTTCGACAGAAATCTTTCCTTCCATTAAATCCATAAACTGTTTTGTAATGGCCATACCAAGTCCGGTTCCATGATACTGGGTTCTAGCTCCAGAAGATTCCTGAGAAAAGGCATCGTAGAGTTTTGGCAGGTATTCTTTACTCATACCAATTCCCGTATCCGCCAAATACATCTTTACACCAACATATCCATCTTTACAGTAGGTTTCTTCTATTGTAATAGAAATAGTATCACCTGCATTGGTGAATTTTACTGAGTTTCCTAAAATATTAATCAAAACCTGGCGA
>JAIKXK010000009.1 GCA_024684155.1 Lachnospiraceae bacterium
GAAGATAATAGCATTGAATCTCATGAATTTTTAGATGACATGTCAGAAGGAGAGCGCTCTTCCTTTAAAAAGGAATATAAATCTTTGAAAAAGAAATATTCTCTTAAGAGTGAGAATGATAAAATGAAAAAGAAGAAAAAGGAATCAGATAAATAATAGGAGTGACTATGGCTTTTATTTACATTGTAGAAGATGATGAAAATATAAGAGAAATAGAAGAATTTGCCCTAAAAAATGCAGGACATCGGGTAGAAGGTTTTTCCTGTGCCAAAGATTTTTATAAAAAAATTGCAAAGGAACTTCCTGGATTATGTCTTATTGACATTATGCTTCCTGATGAAAATGGTAACGAGATTGTTCGTAAATTACGAAAAAGCCCGGAAACAAAGCACATTCCTGTGATTATGGTGACTGCTAAAACTACAGATTTAGATTTGGTGAAATCCATTGAAAATGGTGCAGATGATTATATTAAAAAACCTTTTTCTGTCATGGAATTAATTTCCCGGGTGAAGGCACTGCTTCGAAGAATTGAACCCGAAGAGGAAAAAGAAATCGTATTAGATGATTTAAAAATTAATAACGAAAAACATGAGGTATCCATTGATGGAGAGGTTATTGATTTGACCTTTAAGGAATATGAACTTCTTACCTATTTAATGGTAAATAAAGGTATTGTTTTAAAGCGGGAAAACATTTTGAATCACGTTTGGAATATGGATTATGAAGGGGAATCAAGAACCCTTGATATGCATGTAAAAACTTTGCGTCAAAAATTAAAGACATATGGAAATCGTATCCGAACTGTTAGAAATGTAGGTTATGTAATCGAATGAAAAAGAAGATAAATGTGCGACTGGTAGGAATAGCCTTACTTGCTATTTTTGCTACTGTAATAGGAATTACAATTGTATATTACAGTCTTTACCAAAGACAGATTCGAAACGACTTAACCGTAAGTGCGAAACTATTGAGAGACACTCATTATTTTTCATCGGTAGATATTGATACAGGTGAAATTACCCTTTCTACCGATATATCGGAAGTGTTACGAGTGACCTGGATTGATTCTGATGGAACGGTGCTTTATGACAATGATGTAACATCGGATAGTATGGAAAATCATTTGAATCGACCTGAGATTCAGGAGGCGATTAACAGTGGTGAAGGGGAAAGCGTTCGTCGTTCGGATACTATGAATGAAAATACTTTTTACTATGCGCTGAAACTGGAAAATGGAACTATTCTTCGTTTAGCTATTAACGCAAAAAGTATTTGGTCCGTATTTTTATCTGTAGCGCCAATTACGTTTTTGATTATTCTTTGTATTATTGCTTTATGTGTGGCTTTTTCGCACTTATTAACAAAGCAGCTTCTTCGACCAATTGAAATGATGGCGGAAAATTTAGAGGATGCAGATTATGAAGCTCCTTATAAGGAACTAGAACCTTTTTCTCAGATGATTAAAACCCAGCATGCAGATATTTTATCAGCAGCAAAGGCAAGACAGGATTTTACAGCCAATGTTTCTCATGAGTTAAAGACACCAATTACTGCCATTTCAGGTTATGCAGAATTAATGGAAAACGGAATGGTGGATGAACAGCAAAAAATGCGATTTTATGGTGAAATACGAAAGAATGCCAATCGTCTTTTGACATTAATTAATGATATTATTCGACTATCGGAATTAGATCGAAGTGAAAGCTTGCCAGCATTTGAAGAAGTAAACCTTTTTGAACTGGCAAAAGAATCTATGTCCTCTTTAAAAATGAACGCCTCGCAGAACGGGATTACTCTTTCCTTAGAAGGTAGTGACTGTACTGTCGTGGGCAACAAGGATATGCTGAAGGAACTTATAGAAAATTTAGTTCAAAATGCTATTCGTTATAATAATGAAGGTGGCAGGGTATTTGTTACAGTGAAAAATGAAGAACGTCCCATGCTTATGGTAAAGGATAATGGAATTGGCATACCGGCAGCGGAACAGCAACGAGTGTTTGAACGGTTTTATCGAGTGGATAAGAGTCGATCAAAGGCTACCGGAGGAACGGGACTTGGGCTTGCCATAGTAAAACATATTGTAGAAATTCATGATGCAGAAATTTTATTAGATAGTGCACCTAAGGTGGGCACTACAATCACTGTATTATTTTAAATGAGTTGGAAACTGAAACCTTTATATTTTCCCTAAAAACCTTGGAAAATATAGAGGTTTCATAAACCAACTCTATTTTTTTTGAAAAAAATCAAATATTTATGTTGACAGTGCTAAAATCCTAGTGTACTATCTAACTAGTACAGAGGTACGCGAAAGGTATACGCCTCCGTACGATAAAATCGATTTTACAAATAGCACATAGAAATGGAGAAATAGGTATGGAATTTAAATCAAATACACCCATTTACCTACAGGTGATTGATGACATAAAGTCCAAAATCCTAACGGGGGAAATAAGCCCCGGAGAAAAGCTTCCATCTTCGAGAGAACTGGCGTTACAGTATGATATTAATCCAAATACAGCAGCTAGAATCTATACAGAGATGGAACGGATGGGCTTATCCTATACGAAGAGAGGAATAGGAACGTTTGTGGCAGAGAATCCAAAGGCGGTGGATGAAATGAAAGAGGAAGCAGTAGAAAAAGTTTTAGGGGAATTTATAAAAAACATGTCAAATTTAGGGTTTGACAAAGAAACCATGATAAAAGAACTGACAGAGTATTTATCAAAATAAGGGAAGGATGGATGAATTATGAAAGTAGAATGCAGTAATTTAACAAAAAAGTATTACACAAAGACAGCTGTAGATCATATCAATGTAACTTTTAGTGAAGGACATATTTATGCTTTACTTGGTCCAAATGGAAGTGGAAAGTCCACACTAATGAAGATGATTTCCGGACTAACCTCTCCAAGTAATGGGGATATTAGTTTTGACGGAGAAAAGCAAACCTGGAGAAGTAAAGCAGATGTAGCCTACGCTCCAACAGAAAGTTTTTTCTTCAACTATATGAGTATCAAGGATGTGGGAAATTACTATGAAGATTTCTTTGAGGATTTTGATCGAGGAATTTTTGTAAAGTTACTTCAGGAAATGGCATTATCAGAAGATTTAAAAATTAAAAATTTGTCCTCCGGTATGTTAGCCAAAATGAAAATTGCCGTAACCCTTTCAAGAAGAGCTAAGATGATTCTTTTAGATGAACCTCTAAATGGAATTGATCTTATGTCAAGAGATACCATTATTAAAACAATTATTGGATACGCACCGGAAAATGGTTGTGTGGTAATTTCAAGCCACATGGTAGAGGAATTGGAAAAAACAGTAGACTACGCCATTTTTATGAGGGACGGTTCTATTGTCTTCCATACAGATGTAGAAGAACTTCGCGAGAAGGAAGCTAAATCTATCGTAGATAAGTATCGTGAGATTTATAGTGGGGAGGTAGCATAATGTTAAAGACAATGAAATATGAATTTACAAAAGACCGAATTACTATTTTTATTATTATTGGTTTAATGGCAATTTTTGAAGCAATGTTTTTGTATTTTAATTACTTTGATTTTGAATATGTAGCAGTCCCTGTTATCTTTTTAATTCTTATGGGAGTGGGAGCCTTCTTTTGTATCTTAATCAATGGGATTACCATGTTTGGCCGGGATTTTAGCCATAAAAGCGGCTACCTTGTGTATATGACACCACAGCCAGCAATGCAGATTATGGCGGCAAAGATTCTTACAACCTTTATTACGGGAGTAGTATTTTTAGTGGCTTATTACTTACTTGGAGTATTAGATTTTTACTTAATGATTGAACAGGGAAAGACAGAGTTTAGTCATACGGAAATGGCAAATATGGTTGCTATGTTTGACACTTTAATTAGTAAAGAAACCTTTGTATCCGTTGGTCAGTTTATAGTAGTAATGGTAGTGGAGGTCTTTTCTATTTTAACCATTGCTTATCTTGCAATTTGTATTGCAAACACCTTGCTTCGAGGAAGCAAATATAGTGGAATCATTAGCTTTGTTTTGTTTGTTTTGATTTCCATCGTAGTTACAAGATGTGGTAATTTATTCTCAGCAGCTGAATCCTGGGAGTTCTACTTAGG
>JAIKXK010000061.1 GCA_024684155.1 Lachnospiraceae bacterium
ACAAAACATGGGTGGATTTTTTGCTTCAGCATTGAAGGAAGACTGTGTATTTGATTTGTTCTTTGGAACAGATTATCACTCACACTTAGGAACAAGACGTGCCGGAATGGCAGTATATGGAAAAGATGGATTTAATCGTGCAATTCACAGCATTGAAAACAGTCCATTCCGTACCAAGTTTGAAAACGACGTAAATGAGATGGAAGGAAACTTAGGCATTGGATGTATTTCCGATTATGAGCCTCAGCCTTTAATCGTTCGTTCTCATCACGGCACTTACGCCATAACTACCGTAGGACGCATTAATAATACAAAGGCATTGGTAGAGCATGTATTAAACCGTCCAGGAAATCATTTTTTAGAGATGAGTGGTGGCGATATTAATGCCACAGAATTAGTGGCATCTTTAATCAATGAAAAGGATAATCTGGTAGAGGGAATTCAGTATGCCCAGGAGCAGATTGATGGCTCTATGACCTTAATGCTTTTAACACCAAAGGGCATTTATTTATCCCGTGATAAGATGGGTCGAACCCCACTTGCCATTGGTAAAAAAGAGGAAGGATATTGCGCAAGTTTTGAAGCCTTTGCCTATTTAAACTTAGGATACGAAGATTATAAGGAACTGGGACCTGGAGAAATTTGTGTTATGACACCGGAGGGTGTTACCACTTTGGCACAGCCGGGAAAGAAGATGAAGATTTGTACCTTCCTTTGGGTGTACTATGGATATCCGGCATCTTCTTATGAAGGAGTTTCCGTTGAAGGTATGAGAACAAGGTGTGGATCCCTTCTTGCAAAACGGGATGGTATGACCAAAAACGAAATTGATGCAGTAGCAGGTGTACCGGATTCCGGAACAGCCCATGCTGTTGGATATGCCAATGAGTCAGGAGTTCCGTTCTCAAGACCGTTCATTAAATATACACCAACCTGGCCTCGTTCTTTCATGCCTACCATGCAGACAAAGAGAGATTTGATTGCCAAGATGAAGTTAATTCCGGTTCATGAGTTGATTGATCACAAGAGACTTCTTTTGATTGATGACTCTATTGTACGAGGAACTCAGCTTCGTGAAACCACAGAATTCTTGTATCACAGTGGAGCAAAGGAAGTGCACGTTCGCCCTGCATGTCCACCACTTTTGTTTGGATGTAAGTATCTAAACTTCTCCCGTTCTACTTCTGAGATGGAGTTGATTGCCCGTCGCGTTATTGCAAAGGAAGAAGGAGAAGATGTCGCTCGTGATATTTTAACGGACTATGCAAATCCGGATAGTGACAGATATCACAAGATGTTAGATGAAATTAATAAGCAGATGGGATTTACTTCCCTTCGTTACAACCGCTTAGATGATATGTTAGAAGCAGTTGGAATTGATAAAGAGAATCTTTGTACCTATTGTTGGGATGGAAGAGAATAATTTCTTTATATCTATTTTAAGGATGGAAGAGAATAATTCTCTGTATCTATTTTAAGGATGGAAGAGAATAATGGATGAACAATTTTTACGAATAGAATTGTTATATGGACATGAGGCGATTGAGAAACTAAAAAATTCCCGTGTCTTAGTCTTTGGAGTTGGAGGCGTCGGCGGTTTTTGTGTCGAGGCCTTAATTCGTAGTGGCATCGGACACATTGATATTGTAGATAATGATCAGGTTGCAGTTTCAAACTTAAACCGACAGATTATTGCTACAAGAGATTCTATTGGTCGTGATAAGGTGGATGTTATGGAAGAGCGAATTTTATCCATTAACCCGGACTGTGAAGTGACAAAATATAAGTGCTTTTATCTTCCGGAAACCAGAGATGAATTTGATTTTTCAAAGTATGACTATATTGTGGATGCCATTGATACGGTAACAGGAAAAATCGATATTATTGTTCGCTGTGATGAATTAGAAATTCCGGTTATCTCAGCCATGGGAGCAGGAAATAAAATTCATCCGGAGATGTTTGAAGTAGCAGATATTTATGAGACCTCCGTTTGTCCCTTGGCAAAGGTAATGCGCCGGGAACTAAAAAAGCGTGGCGTGAAAAAGTGCAAGGTGGTTTACTCGAAGGAGGAGGCCATTAAGCCGTTGGAGGAAAAGACACTAAAGTTGGTGGAGATGGACTCTGAGAAGGAAGATGGAGATATTTCGATTGAAAGAACGGAAGGTAAGGCGGTAGCAGAGAAAACTATGGGAGAGAATACTAATGGCCCCAGAAAAAAGGCTACCCCAGGAAGTACTGCATTTTCTCCTAGTGTGGCAGGTCTTATTATGGCATCAGAAGTTATTAATGATTTGACGGGGAAAAATAGTTAGTGAAGAGATTAATTTTTAATGTGGGAAAATAGTTAGTAAAGATATTAATGTTTTAACGAGGGAAACTATTTTTCTTGTAGAAATTCAGACGGAAATACACTATAATAGTTTTTGTTGTGAGCTAAGCTTACAATAAATTTTGGTGAGGTTATAAATATGAGTCAGGCAAAAGTTGATTATAAAAAAGAACAGAAGAAAAATATGAAGCAGACAGTTCGTAACCGTAAGGTAAAAGCAGTGGTTGGAACTGTAGTTGCAGTAGTA
>JAIKXK010000075.1 GCA_024684155.1 Lachnospiraceae bacterium
TTGCCATTGCAAGATGTGTGTTAGTGATGATGTAGTAGCAACCTGCGGTACTATAAATTTGGATTATCGTAGTTTGTATCATCATTTTGAAAATGGTTGCATGTACATGGATTGTAAGGCAGTGTTAGATACGAAAAAGGATTTTGAGAAGATTTTTAGTGAGTCTGAAAATGTCACAGAAAAATATTTGGGATTAGGTGGACTATTAAAAATCAGACAATTAGTACTTCGCTTGTTTGCATCTCTATTATAAAGGTCATAAATCGTTGAATCTTACATACAATTCATAGCACTTTATGATAAAATGAGTTGGTCAAAAAGTTTTTATGGCCGAATAGGGGAGTGCTATGAATAATAAAACAAATAAGCATTTAACCGTTATCCTTGTAGTTACAATTGCAACACTTGGATTAATGGTAGAAAGTATTTTAATGGATTGGGAGTATTGGATGCTACCGGTACTTCTATTAGGAATCATTCTTTTATGGGTGATACACATTCGTCAGTATAATACAGAAGAATTTCGAGAAAACTATTATCTGGGGTTTGCTATGACGGGAACCTTCTTTCATGGCGTCCATGATACTAGTTTTTTTGATGTTGTAGTTATAATTCTTCTTTTAATGATTACCTTTTCTTTGTTCTATCGGGCATTCATGCTGAATTTGATTTTGATTGAATACGGCGCTATTATGCTCATTCAGTTCTACGGGATTTATCGAAATCCTGATAGTTTTTTTGATTCCACAAATATTTCAAGATTGTTTTTACATGTAGCCAGTGCACTTATGGCGTTTTTTGTCTGCAAGAAACTGATTCGTGAAAAGCAGGCTATGGAGGAGTTGATTTCAGCAGAAGAAAGAAAAATAGAACAGGTAGATAAAGAAACCGAGGACTTTTTAACAAATATTTCTCATGAGCTTCGCACACCTGTCAATGTTGTCAATGGTATTTCTACTTTGATTCTTAAAAAAGAAAACAGAGAAGATGTGCTATCTATTCAGGATGCAGGACTTCGTTTGTCCCGTCAGATTGAAGATATTCAGGACTATACGGAAATCGTAAGAGACCAGGTGTTATTAGAGGAGGACGACTACACCATTACCTCCTTAGCAAATGATGTCATGAAGAATTTAAAAATTCAGGAGACGAAGTCTAATGTAGAGGTAGTAGTGGATTTAGATCCAAACGTTCCTATGGTAATGAAGGGGGATATTAAAAAGCTCCAGAAAATTCTTCGTCATCTCGTGGATAATGCCATTAAATTTACAGAAATGGGTGGGGTTTATATTCATATCTTTGCCATAAGAAGAGACTATGGTGTGAATTTAAATATAGAAGTGGCAGATACCGGTATGGGAATGTCACGAAAGGATATTGCCTTTGCCTCAAAGGGAATGTATCAGGCTAATAAAAACAGAAACCGAAGCAATGGTGGAATAGGTATTGGCTTAAATGTGGTGTACGGATTTGTGCATCAAATGGATGGATTTGTAAAGATTGAGAGTGAAGTGGGTTATGGTACAAAGGTACTTGCAAGCATTCCTCAGGCCGTTGTGGATTACACCCCTTGCCTGGAGATTAATCATGATGCAGTAGGAGATGTATTATTCCATGTAAAAACTGAGAAATTTACAGTGCCTAAGGTAAGGGAATACTATCGAAACATGGCCCTTAATATTGCAAAGGGATTAAATATTAATCTCTATTCTGCAAATAGTGTAAAAGAAATTAATAAATATATAGACGAACTTCATGTAACCCATATTTTCATGGGTGTGGAGGAATATGAAGAAAATGCTCATTTCTTCCAGCGTTTAAGTGAATCAGGAATTACAGTAGCAGTTTCTGCAGATGTAAACTACCAGAAAAAAGATGGTGGTGTCATTATTATGCCAAAACCTCTTTATGGCTTCCCTGTTGTCCGGGTACTAAATGGAGCAGAAATTGAAGATGAGACAGGTGCGATAGACGCTATTGATTTTCATGGGTTAAAAGCATTAGTTGTTGACGATGAACCAATGAATCTTGTGGTAGCCACTGGATTATTTAAAGAATATGGAATGGATGTGGATACTGCAAATGGTGGACCGGAAGCCATTGAAAAATTCTTATTAAGTGATTATGACGTCATCTTTATGGATCATATGATGCCGGGAATGGATGGTGTTACCGCTATGAAGAAGTTAAAACTCATTGCAAAGGAAAATCATAGAAACTGCATTGTAGTTGCTCTTACGGCGAATACAGTAAGTGGCGCAAGAGAAATGTTTATAGAAGAAGGCTTTGATGGATTTATCAGTAAGCCAATCGATACCCACGACTTTGAACGAGTGGTGCAAAAGAGTGTGCTTCGTAAAAATCCTACAGAAAGAGTAGGAGGTGAAGCATGATGGATCGAATTACAAAATTATTTTTAGGTCAGTTAAAAAAAACCATGAGTTTTGAAGAATGTATTCTTCGACTTATGATTTTTCTGGAAGTAGTTTCCATGGGAGTTGTCATTCTCTTTGATATTATTTTTAAGGAAAATATTGCTGAGATTGTGACTTTAATTTTGCTTTTATTAGTGTCACCTTCCTTAAGCTACTTGGGAATTGTAAAAAACAAAATCAAATTTATCTTAACAGCACAGCTTTGTATCATGATTTTTGTGGTACTACCTATGTCCTTTTTCTTTGGTGGTGGACCAAAGGGAGGTGGAGTCTTTTGGATTGGATTTACCTATATGTTTATAGGTCTAGCAGCCTCTGGAAAAATAAGATCCGTTTTATGTGCTTTAGAGACTGCGGTTGTCCTTGGAGAATTTACCATTTGGGGATTCTATGGAAGCCATTTTTATCAGCATAGCGATGGAATGATGATAGCTGATTTTTTGGTATCCATTCTTTTGACAGGATTTTGTGTCTATGCCATGGTACGATTCCAAAAGAATTTATTCCGCATTGAGAATAAACATGCCCAGGAGGAAACAAAACGGGTAGAAGAATTAAACCGATCTCAAAATGCATTTTTCTCCAGTATGAGTCATGAAATAAGAACTCCGATTAATTCTATTTTAGGATTGAACGAGCTGATTCTTCGTCAGGACAATATTACAGATGAAGTACGGCGTGATGCTGGAAATATCCAGGGTGCGGGAAAAATGTTACTTGTGTTAGTAAATGATATTTTAGACCTTAGTAAAATTCGTGCCGGTAAGATGGATATTGTTCCTGTAAATTATGATGTTGGAAAATTGATTTCTGAAATCGTAAATATGGTTTGGCTTCGGGCAGAGGAAAAGGGATTGAAGCTTTATGTAGATATTGATCCATCTCTTCCAAAGCAGTTATATGGTGATGAAGTTAGAATTAAGCAGGTGTTAATTAACATTTTAAATAACGCCGTAAAATATACGAAAGAAGGATCTGTATCTCTACATTTAGAATGTGAAGAGAGAGTGGATGATCTTGCTCATTTAATCATCAGTGTTTCTGATACGGGAATGGGAATTAAACAGGAGGCAATTCCTCATTTGTTTGATGCCTTCCAAAGATTAGATCAGGAAGAAAATCGAATGATTGAAGGTACCGGACTTGGACTTTCTATTGTAAAACAGCTGGTGGATTTAATGGATGGAACCATATCCGTTAGTAGTGTTTATGGGGAAGGTTCTACTTTTATGGTGGAACTTTGGCAGCGCATTACAGAGGAGGAAGAACTAGGGGATATTAATATTTCTCAGTACAATAAGTTTTCTGCAAAGAGACATCTTTGTGGATTTTTGGCTCCTGATGCACAGATTCTTATTGTGGATGACAATGAAATGAATCTGGAGGTAGAAGAAAAACTATTAGCGGATACCAATATGACAATTCATACTGCCACAGATGGATTAGAAGCATTGAAGCTAACGGTAGAGCATCAGTATGATGTAATCTTTATGGATCATTTAATGCCGGAAATGGATGGTATTAAATGCTTTACAGAAATCAGAAAACAAATAGGAGGATTGAATAAGCAGACTCCGGTTATTATCTTAACCGCCAATGCAGGAAGTGAAAATAAAGAATTATATCGAAAGGCAGGATTTAATGGTTATCTCGTAAAACCTGTATCTGGATGGGAATTAGAAGAGGCACTGTTAAAACATTTGCCAGAGGATAAGGTGACTGAAATTAGCAGTGAACATGCAGGAAAGCAAATGAATACTGCAAAGGGATATACGAAAAAACATCCAGTACAAATCACTACAAGTTCCATGTGTGACTTGCCAATACGTGTGATTAATGAACTATCCATTGATATTATTCCATTTTCCATTCATACGGAGCATGGACAGTTTTTTGATAGTGAAGAAATGAGTTCAGATGAATTAATTAACTATATGAGTGTAGATGGAAGACGATTAGATTCAGAACCTCCAAAGGTGGATGAGTTTGAACACTTCTTTGCCAGGGAAGTAAAAAAAGCACATCATGTAATTCATATTGCTCTGACATCAGGGATGAGCGATGAATATAATCGTGCCCTTGAAGCGGCAAATACCTTTGACAATGTGACGGTAATTAACGCAGAATCTTTATCAAGTTCTCTTGGAATTTTAGTAATGATTGCATCCCGTTTGGCTTCTCAGGGAATAGATGCACAACATATTATAGATGAATTAAATGAGGTGAAGGAACGTATTCGCTGTAGTTTTGTGATTGCCAACATGGATTATTTACATCGTCGTAATTATATTTCTGATGGTGTGTATCAGGTTATGAAAAACTTAGAACTACATCCCGCACTCCATATTAAAAATGATAAGTTTGGTGTGGCAAAGATTTGGAAGGGCAGCGTTCGAAAATGTTACAGCAAATACATTTCCTTTGCCTTCCCTAAGATGGTAAAACCGGATTTGGATATTTTATTTATTACCTATGCAGATGTTTCGGAAGAAGACCTGCAGTGGATCAAAACTGAGGTTTTAAAGAGATTTGAATTTAAACAGATTATTTTCCAAAAGGCATCAGCTGCAATTTCCCTTAACTGTGGACCAGGAACCTTTGGCCTATTGTATATGGAAAAGGGAAAGAATGGCTATCATTTAAATTCCATGATGAATATGATAAATGAAAGCCGGGAGTATCGGGTAGAAAAGACGGTTCGTAAACAGACAAACTTAGCATGGTATGAGTCCCTTGAAGGAATCGATGGAAAGATGGCTATTAAGAGCAGTGGTTCAGAGGAAGCACTTCGCTCTGTACTTCAAATCTTTTATGATTCTATTAAGACAAAGTCCCGGGAACTGGAAGAATATTATGAAGCTGGGGATTGGGAAAATTATACAATAAAGGTGCATGCCCTAAAGAGTTCTGCAAGACTTGTTGGTGCTATGGAGTTGAGTAAACAGGCACTTGCCCTAGAGGATGCAGGTAAAAAAGAGAATATTGAATTTATCAAAGACCATCATGAAGATATGATGAAAAATTATAAAACCTATGAAGATATTCTTTTGCCTTTATGTGGACATGAAAATGAGGAGGACGTAGAAAAAACAGAAGCAGATCCTGCATTAATGGAAAGCGTCTATGAGGGAATTCGTGAAGCTTCTGATGACATGGATTTAGAACAGTTAGAGAGTATCTTTGAGGAACTGAAAGACTATAGCATTCCAAAAGAAGATGAGGCGCTTTTTAACAGGTTAAAAGAATGCTTTGAACAGTTTGATTATGATGGAATGACTGATGCATTAAACGAGGCTGGAAAGTAGATTAGGAGGATACAGGGTGGCTATAAAAGAAAGTAAAATGATTGTTCTTGTGTTATATCAATACAGTATTGTAGTAAAAGGTATTGAAAAGAAATTACAGGAACTAGGATACAAATTAATCGTACTTGAAAATGATTTTGAAAAGGTGGAGCAGTACGTAGAAATGGCAGACATGTTTTTATTGTATCTCCATCCAGATATTATGGAAGACTACGACGAAAAAGAACTACTAAAAGCATTTATGGAAGAAATGGAAAGTACCAAGGCGCTGCTTCTTACCATAGGTGAGAAAAAAATTGAAAATGAAGTTTTTAAATTCTTACCTGCATTAAAAAACCACGGATGGATGAATCGTCCGGTCAAGTTAGAAGATTTAGAACTAAAAATAGAAGATATGTTTATCCAACAGAAAAAAATGGATAAAGCTATGTCAGAGGCGTTAAACAAACGGGTTTTAATTGTAGATGATGATCCAGGTTATGCCAAAATGGTAAGAGAGTGGATGAAGGATTATTACTCAACCAGTGTTGTAACTTCGGGAGCGCAGGCCTTTAATTTCCTGGCAAAAAAGCAGGTGGATTTGGTACTTTTAGATTATGAAATGCCAGTAGCCAATGGTCCTCAGGTACTTCAGATGTTAAAAGCAGAACCAAATACTGCAGATATTCCAGTCGTATTTTTAACTGGAGTTGGTGACCTTGAAAGTGTTAAATCTGTTATGGCCCTGCGCCCGGCAGGATATATTTTAAAGTCGACTCCAAGAGAAGATTTACTAAAATATATTGAAGGAATCTTAGAAAAGTGCTAAAATTTGCCATATTTTTAAGATATTGTGGCATTATACACAAAGTGATATAATGTATACTTTCTTGATATAAATAATATGGTTTAGGAGAGAAATCCATGATAAATAAATTCTTGAGGTATGTAGCACATTTATTAGGATTTGAAAAGTTAACGAAATATGAGAAAGATTTTCTACATGATTCGAATATTCATAGCAGTATGTATATTGGAGTTTTGACGATTTGGCTGGAAATCTGGATGTTGTGGCGACAGACATATTCGAGAGTAATACCAAAGTGGCAGGACGAGGGAATGGACTTATTTGATGCGCTGATCAAATATACGTCTAAATATTGGCTCTTTTTAATTGCAGGTATCGGTCTTTTTGTTTTTTGCTTGTTTTATCGAAATCATAAAAGTGAAAAGATGTCGAAGGGATGGTTTTCTGCATTACTTGTAAGTGGAGCAACCAGCATACTCTATACTTTTGTGCTTAAATTAGAGACCTTTATAGAGGTGGGAGATATTGTAACACCTGCTATGGCTTTTATTATGAAGATATCTTTAATTGGTATATACGCTTGCAACTTTTTACTAGGAGTGGTGATTGTAGGATATGCGCTGATGAGGTACTTCAAAAATAAAAGAGTGGTTTTCTTTGAGTACTGTGTCACAATTATCTTTTGTATACTTTGTATCTTTTTTGGCGTTTTCGTTTCTTATAGTGATTTTTGGGATGGAAAGCAAATCATCTGTTTTCTTATGATGATGATTTATGTTGGATTAATGATGATGTATCGTCCCTACATTACCATTCTGACGTTAACGGGTTATTTTTTTGGATTCTATAAGATTCTTTTGACCTTCCAGGGTGGACTCACCTTCGCACCAAAGGAAGTAGAAATTCATGGGGCGATTCGTTTATTTAGTTCTGGAGATACCGTAAACTATATTACGTTTTTAGCATCTTTAATTACAATTTGTGTGGCCTTTTATCATGGACGTTTAGGAGAAGCGAAAAAATCCCAGGGAATCTATCGCTTGTTTAGTCAGACGGCAGAAGCATTAGCTCTTGCTATTGATGCGAAAGATAATTACACTCACGGACATTCCATAAGAGTAGCGGAATATTCAAAGATGATTGCAAAGGCTTATGGAAAGAGTGAAGAAGAGTGCGATAATATATTTAATGCAGCACTGTTACATGATGTTGGAAAGATTGGTGTTCCGGATGCTATTATTAACAAAAATGGTAAATTAACCAAAGATGAATATGAAGAGATTAAACTTCATCCGGTATATGGACACAATATTCTTTCAAGAATTAGTGAGTCTCCTTATTTAAGTACAGGTGCTCATTATCATCATGAGAGATTCGATGGAAAAGGATATCCGGAAGGCTTAAAGGGCGATAAGATTCCTGAGCTTGCAAGAATCATTGCAGTAGCAGATGCCTATGACGCCATGACCTCCGCTCGTAGTTATCGTGAACCATTTCCACAGGATAGAGTTCGTGAAGAAATTGAAAAAGGAATAGGAACTCAGTTTGATCCAAAGTTTGCTGGTGTCATGTTAGAACTCATTGATAAAGATACTTCCTATAATATGAGGGATAAATCTTTAAATAAATAAGATAGTAATAAATGCAGACAAAGATGCCTGGTCGTTAGGCGCTTTGTCTGTTTTTTAGTTGTGTAAAGGAAGGAAAAAGATATGAAGAAGAAAAAACCAATCATTGGAGTTATGGCATTATGGGATGATGAAAAGGAAAGTATGTGGATGCTTCCTGGGTATCTGGAAGGGATTGCAGCCGCAGGAGGAATTCCTATTGTATTGCCTTTTTCAGAAGAGGAGGAAGATGTGGAGCGATTGGCAAAAATCTGCGATGGATTTTTGTTTACGGGAGGGCATGACGTATCTACAAAACTTTATGATGAGACACCTCTGGC
>JAIKXK010000089.1 GCA_024684155.1 Lachnospiraceae bacterium
ACGATTTCCAATATGAACTTCTTTTGTTACCATTCTCATACAATTCACCTTCGATTCATCTATAATAATTTTGATATATCACTTATCATAACAACTATCATTAGCATCATCAATAATGCAAATCCCACAAAATTAATGCCACCTTCGATACGCTCGTCTATTTTACGTCTTGTAATTCCTTCAATGAAAAAGATTAATAGTCTTCCACCATCTAGAGCTGGGAAAGGAATTAAGTTCATAACACCAAGGTTTGCAGTCAAAAGAATGGCAATATTAATCATTTGCATGACTGTTACAAAGACACCATAGTTTGAAGCCTCTGTATAGCTGTCACCAATGGTTTTTACAATACCAACCGGACCTGACATATCCTGTACCCCTAACTGGCCCGTAAAGAGCATTTTTAACGACTGTAGGGTGACGTAGATTTGATAACGTATTTCGTAGAAGGAGTATTTTACCACTGTCAGGGCATTTCCTTTTACCCGGGTAGTATTCCCCTGTATACCAAGGTAATAACGATCCGTGTCTTCGTCATATTTTGGCGTAATACTAGTGTGATAGGTATGGCCATCTCGAATATATTCTACATCTAAAGTTTCACCGGTATGGAAGAAAGTATAAATACTTATTTCGTTATAAAAATGGATATTAAAACCATTTAAAGAAGTAATTTCATCTCCAGAGGTAAGGCCTGCCTCTTGTGCTGGATATCCATCCATCACATCTTCGACGATTGGTCTGTCATAGCCTAAAGCTCCTAGAAGAATCATAGATAAGATAAAGGCCAAAATAAAATTAAATAATGGTCCCGCAAAAACGATTAAGGCTTTTTGCCAAAGAGGTTTTTTGTTAAAAGCCCTTTCGTCATCACTTTCCTCATCCTCTCCTTCCATAACACAGCTGCCACCAAAAGGTAAAAGATTTAAACAGAATTTGGTTTCCTTACCCTGTACTGAAAAAATGGTAGGTCCTAAGCCAAGGGTGAATTCATTTACCCGTACATCAAAAGCCTTGGCTACAATGAAATGACCAAATTCATGAAAGATAATAATAAAACTAAATATTAAGATTGCAATAATGATACTAATAATTGACAAGGTGTGCTCCTTATAATGTTTGTGCTATAAATTCGTAAGTTTCTTGTTCCGTCTTTAATATATCATCCAATGAGGGTGATTTAATGTACTCTACTTCTGACATAGCTGCACCAATGGTTTCAGGAATTTGTAAAAAAGAAATTTTATTCTCTAAAAATAGTGCTACAGCTTTTTCATTTGCTGCATTAAATACAGTTGGAACATTGCCACCTGCATTCATGGCCTCAAAGGCTAATTGAAGACCGAAGAAGGTCTCAAAGTCTGGCTTTTGGAATTCTAAGGTACCAATATCAAATAAATCTAATTTGTCTCCACTTAAAGGTTGACGATATGGATAATATAAGGCATATAAAATAGGAAGTCGCATATCTGGAGTTCCCATTTGTCCAATAATGGCTCCATCTTCAAATTCCACGGCAGAATGTAAAATACTTTGAGGATGTACTGTAACCTGGATTCGGCTAATCGGTACATCAAATAACCATCTGGCTTCCATCACTTCAAGGCCTTTGTTTACCATGGTAGCAGAATCGATTGTGATTTTTTTACCCATGGACCAGTTGGGATGCTTTAAAGCATCTTCTACTGTTACATGCTCTAATTCTTCATAAGATTTTCCACGAAATGGTCCACCGGATGCAGTTAATAATATTTTTTCAATATTGGCATCCTTTGAACCCTGTAGGGATTGGAAAATAGCACTATGTTCAGAGTCTACAGGTAGAATTTGAACACCATATTCCTTTGCCATAGGCATAATTAAATGTCCTGCGCAAACTAAAGTCTCTTTATTTGCAAGGGCAATGTCTTTTTTTGCCTGTATTGCTGCTATGGTAGGTCGAAGCCCAATCATACCTACGATTGCAGTTACTAAAATATCAGAGGAAGGAATGGTTGCAACTTCAATTAATCCATCCATTCCATATACCACTTTAATGTTTAAATCTTTTAATTTTGTTTCTAAGTCTTTTGCATCAGATTCATCAGATACACAAACCAATTCGGGTTTATATTTTCTAGCCTGCTTTTCAATTAGAGAAACGTTTTTGCCACAGCTTAGCGCTACAACATTTAAATCATTTTTTTCATCTACAATGGATAAGGTTTGAGTTCCAATAGAACCAGTTGAGCCTAAAATTGCTATATTTTTCAAATTAAGCCTCCTAAATAAAAGATAATTGGTGCGGTAATAATTACACTGTCAAAGCGATCTAAGATGCCACCATGACCAGGAATTAAATGACCGTAATCTTTAATATCATTGTTACGTTTAATGGCAGATGCAGCTAAGTCACCAATCATAGAGATTAATGCTCCAACACATGCGCCAATACTTAATAGAATAATTTCGCCTACATCGATGCCCATGGCATCTTTAAAGATATAACAGTATAAAGCAGTTAAAAGTGCTGCCCCAACAACTCCACCAACAGCCCCTTCTACTGATTTTTTAGGACTTAAAATAGGAGCCATTTTATGTTTTCCAAATAAAACTCCCACACAATAAGCACAGGTATCACATCCCCAGGAACATAAAAAGATTAACCATACAAGATATGCCCCTGCTTTGTCAATCATTCTGGTTTGGTAAATGTAGGATAACATAATGGATACATAAAAAATACCAAAGTAAGAAGCCATAAATTCTCGGATTTCATACTTAGGATAACGGAATACATAAAATCCTAATAGTACAATCAAAAAGCCAATTAAAATCGGAAAAGTAGTGCTTCTTGGTAGAATGGAAATGGATAAGTAATATAAAACAGTTGCAATATATCCCACATATCCTAAAGAGTGATTATGGATTTTAAATACTCTGTAAAATTCAAATAAACCGATAAGTGATATTACCAGGGTTGAACCAAGTAATACATATCCACCGCTAATAATAAAAACGAGGGCTAAAATAACAAGTACAATACCTGATAATAAACGTGTTTTAAACATAATAAATAACTCCTTTAAACTTTACCGTATCTTCGGTCTCTATTCATATATGCTTCCACTGCCTCTTTTAACTCGGCTTCGTGGAAATCAGGCCAAGGTACATCGGTAAAATAAAATTCAGCATAAGCTAGTTGCCATAACAAATAATTGGATAGACGCTGTTCTCCACTGGTTCGAATCATTAAATCAGGATCTGGAATATCCTTTGTGTCCAAGTAATTTGTAAAAGCTTCTTCGGTCAAAGGATAAGCAGCTTTATTATTTTTTACATCTTCTACATAAGCATTGATTCCGCGAATGATTTCATCTCTACTTCCGTAGTTTAGAGCAATTTGCATATTTAAGCCTGTAAAATCTTTGGAAAACTCTTCTAAATCCTTGATCTTTTCCTGCATAGATGGAGTGAATTTTGAAATATCACCAATAATACGAACTCTCATATTGTTGTTTTTTGCAAGTTTTTTACAGGTTTTCATGTAGCTTTCTAATAACTCCATTAAAGCAGCTACTTCTGAATCAGGACGATTCCAGTTCTCTGTAGAAAAGGCATAAAAGGTAACATATTTAATACCTAGACTATTAGCTGCACGACAAATGGGCTCTACGTTTTTTGCTCCCATTGTATGACCATAAGTTCTTGGCATACCTTTCGATTTTGCCCATCTTCCATTACCATCAAGAATAATAGCTACGTGATTTGGAACAGTACTCATATAATATTCCTCCTAAAGAAAAAGAGTTTCGCAAATGCGAAACTCTTAATTTTAAACCGTCATAATTTCCTTTGACTTTGTTTCTACTGCAGCGTCAATCTTTGCAATATAAGAATCAGTAAGCTTTTGAACCTCGCCTTCTAATTCCTTGATTTCGTCTTCGGAAATATCTTCCTTTGAAAGCTTTTTGAAAGAGTCGTTTGCATCTCGACGAATATTTCGAATAGCAACTTTAGCATTTTCGCCACGTTTTTTCACGTCTTTTGCTAATTCTTTACGACGCTCTTCCGTAAGCTCTGGGAATACTAAACGAATTACCTTACCATCATTTGTAGGGTTGATACCTACATCAGAAGTAAGGATCGCTTTTTCAATTTCCTTTAACATAGATGGTTCCCAAGGTGCAATCTGAATTAAACGTGGTTCAGGAACAGAAACATTTGCTACTGCCTGAATATTGCTAGGTGCACCATAATAGTCAACCATAACGTTGTCTAGTACATGGGGATTTGCTCTTCCTGCACGGATAGAAGCATATTCATTTAATAAAGACTCTAATGACTTTGTCATCTTAGTGTCATAAGGTGTTAATCTTTCGTCCAAAATAATCCCTCCTATACGGTAACGATGGTTCCGTTAAATTCTCCGGAAACCGCCTTTACAATGCTATCCTCTTCCTGTAAAGCAAAAACATAAAGAGGCATTTTATTTTCCATACACATAATGGAAGCTGTTAAATCCATTACCTGTAACTTCTGATTGATGACATCATCAATAGAAATTTTATCATATCTTTTGGCATTAGGGTTTGTTTTTGGATCACTATCGTAAATTCCATCAACTGCCTTAGCTAAAAGTATATAATCTGCTTCGATTTCAATGGCACGAAGCGATGTGCCTGTATCAGTTGAAAAATAAGGATGTCCAGTTCCACCAGCAAAGAAACAAACGCATCCCTTTGCAAAGCATTCATTGGCTAAATCCTTTGAAAACAACTTTGTAAATGCACCACATACAAAAGGTGTCATAATCTCTGTTTTTAAACCAATGGATCTAAAAATTTCGGAAACATAAAGACAATTCATAACGGTTGCAAGCATACCAATTTGATCTGCTTTTGTACGATCAATAGTTTCAGAAGTACGTCCACGCCAGAAGTTTCCACCGCCAATTACGATTCCAACTTCATTACCTTGATCCATAATTTTTTTTACTTGCTGTGCAACTTTTAAACAACTAGCTTCATCAAAACCTGTTTTCTTTTCACCGGCTAAAGCTTCACCACTTAATTTTAATAAAATTCGACTCATAACTTTACTCCAAAATTAGTTTTCGAATACAGAAGCAACATCAACTTCAGCATATGCCTGAGAACAGAAACCTTCAATAACTGCACCATTATTAATCTGAACAGAACGAGATTTAATGTTACCCATAACTACAGCAGAGGTATCAACAACTACTGGTCCCTGTACGTCAATGTCACCCTTAACAGCTCCAGCAATTACTGCACTCGTAGCTGAAATATTTCCAACAACAACTGAACCAGCGCCTACCTTTACAGTACCAGATGTAGCTACTTCACCCTGAATCTTAGCGCTGTCAGCAAAGAACTCAGAAGAAATACTGTTTCCGTTAATAATACCAGTAACAGTAAGCTTTCCATTACATTTAACATTTCCGTTAATAGTTCCTTCTACATCAATAGATCCAGTTGATTCCAAATCACCAGTAATCTTCATTCCAGCAGTAATTACTGCGTTTTCATCAGATACAGGTGCCTGAGGTTCTATATTGTTATTTACAATAGCAGCTGCTCTTTCTAATTCTAAATTGTCATTTGTGTCCATTTTAATATCCTCCATACGTGAAATTGGCTCTTCCTTTTTAACTACTTCTTTAGCGAAGTCAGATGATGATGTCTTCTTAGGCGCAATTGTCCCTTCTTCTTCTACCTTTTTAGATGCTTTTTCTAATAATCCATCTAATTTTGAAAGTTCGGAATTTACGTCTACATCATTATCTAATGTGTTTACCATAACTTCTTCTTCAGGAATAGCTTCTCCGCCGGGGATTAATTCATCTACAGCATCGGAAAAATCCTCTTTAAATTCTTTAAAGAATCCCATATATATTTTACCTCCATATATTTATTCATTCTCATTAGCAATGGTTACATGCTGAATCATTTCGGTATCTTCACTAACGGGAAGAATGACTGCTCCGATTCCCTGTAATTGCTCGATTAATTTTGGCAATGCTTCAACAGTTGCATCTTTATTATCTGCATCATGCATAAGCACTACCGACGTTTTGTATTTTACCACATCCGCCATAACGTTTTCAACCAAATCATCTGCTGAATATGCCACAGAAGTTGCGTCTCCACTAGCTACATTCCAATCTAAATAGCGAATATCTTCATCATTTAAATAGCGGATGTAATCCGTCATATCTGCATTACTTACCTGATTACTACTACCACCTGGAAAACGATATAAATCACAGTCCACTCCAGTAGCATCATAAATTAAATTTTGTATTCGCTCTAAATCACTTTGGAATGAATCTAATGAGGAATAAAGTGTAGCATAACTATGAGAATAAGAATGCATACCGATGGTATGCCCCTCTTCAACTATTCTTTTATAAACGGCAAGAGAATTTTCATCCTCTCGCCCCACTACAAAAAAAGTTGCTTTTACATTGTAATCATCTAAAATATCTAAGATTTCATTGGAATTGTCACTAGGACCATCGTCAAAGGTAAGATATACCTTTAAGGTGTCCCCGGCTTCTGCCAGATTATCTTCTGCAGATGCAGAATAAGAGGCTAATACTGCAGAATCAGAATCTCCATCGTTATAGGTAGAGGCATTCATTTGCTGGTTTTCAATTTTAGATGATAAGTCATTTAATTGACGTTGCAATGAAAATACTTTAAAAGACAAAAATGCAATGGCCAAAATAGAAACTAAAATCCAGGTTGTGATAAAAGTCACAATAAAGGTTTTCATCCTTTTGACACGTTTTCTTTTTGCTCTTTGTTTTTCTATTTCTTGAGAATCCATATTAGACTCCTTGTTTTTAATTCATAAAAGGCACTATATATTACATATAGTGCCTTTCAAAAAATAATTATATTATTTTATATTACTGGCCCATCTGCTTTGCTACTTCTTCTGCAAAGTTCTCTTCCTTCTTTTCAAGACCTTCACCGGTTTCAAAACGAACCATATTTGTAATAACAAGATCTTTGTTAACAGACTCAAGATACTTAGCAACACTCTGCTTTCCATCTTCTGCTTTAACATAAACCTGATCAAGTAAGCAGATATCTTTATAATGCTTATTGATACGTCCAGTTAAAAGGTTTGTGAAAATCTTGTTTTCAAAGATGCTTTCCTGATTTTCCTGAGCAATAGTAACAAGAGCTGCTTTTGCTTCATTTGAAAGGAAGTTTGGAAGATAATTCATGTTAGACTTCTTTTCTTCAAAGATAGCAACATCTTCATCACTCCATACACCTGCTGTAGCTTTAGCGAATAAGTCATTTAAGATTGGCTTTGGAAGTGAGAATGGATCACTTAAAGCATTCTGGCGAACGATTTCTTCAATCTTAGCCTTTTCTTCAGATGAGATATCATCTTCAGAGATATACTGTGGGTTCATAGCTGCAATCTGCATTGCTACGTTTGAAAGAGCTTCTTTAGCTGCATCATCAGATGCGTTTTTAGCTGCAACCAAAACACCAATTTTTCCACCACCGTGAACATAAGAAACAACAGCATCACCTTCAACCTTTTCGAAACGACGAATGGTAAGGTTTTCACCAATCTTGGCAATCTTAGCTGTTAAAGCTTCCTGTACTGTCATAGAACTATCTTCGTTCCAGCTTTCAGTTAGGAATGATTCTATATCTGAAGCGCTTGAGTTTAAAGCCTGTTTAGCAACTGCTGCTACATAAGACTTAAACTCATCATTTTTTGCAACGAAATCAGTTTCCGAATTTACCTCAACAATTGCAGCAACATTTCCGTCTACTGCTACATCACAAAGACCTTCTGCAGCAATTCTGCCAGCCTTTTTCATAGCTTTAGCCTGTCCGTTCTTCTGTAAGAACTCAACAGCGGCATCCATATTACCATCAGTCTCGTTAAGAGCCTTTTTACAATCCATCATACCTGCGCCGGTAAGTTCACGCAATTCTTTTACCATAGCTGCTGTAATAGCCATTTTTTGTTTCCTCCTAGATATATAACGAAATTACTCTTCTACTGCATCAAGTTCAGCATCAGCTGCAGCGCTTTCAGCTTCGATATCAGTAGCTTCAACACCCTGATTTGCTTCAATAACAGCGTCAGCCATCTTAGAAACGATTAACTTAACTGCACGGATAGCATCATCATTACCAGGGATGATGTAATCTAATTCATCAGGATCACAGTTTGTATCAGCGATACCAACAATTGTTAAACCAAGAGACTGAGCTTCCTGGATACAAATTCTTTCCTTCTTAGGATCAACAACAAAGATAGCATCTGGTAACTTCTTCATATCCTTGATTCCGCCAAGGTTCTTCTGAAGTTTTTCCTGTTCTTTCTTTAAGTTGATTACTTCCTTCTTAGGAAGAACATCAAATGTTCCGTCTTCTTCCATCTTTTCGATTTTCTTAAGACGATCAATTCTTGTCTGGATGGTCTTGAAGTTGGTAAGCATACCACCTAACCATCTTTCATTTACATAGTACATTCCGCAACGAGCAGCTTCAGCAGCAACAGTTTCCTGAGCCTGCTTCTTAGTACCAACAAAAAGAATAGTTCCTCCCTGGGAAACGATGTCGAAGATTGCATTGTATGCATCATCAACCATTCCTACAGACTTCTGAAGATCGATAATATGAATACCGTTTCTTTCAGTGTAAATGTAAGGAGCCATTTTAGGGTTCCATCTTCTTGTCTGATGTCCGAAATGAACACCTGCTTCTAATAATTGCTTCATTGAAATAACACTCATTTTAATACCTCCATGGTTATTCTTCCATATGATTTTTCCTGGCAAATCAAACCACATTCGGCACCATATTTTGCCGTAAATCATATGTGTATAATATTAAAGCCTTTGGTAGTTTATCATAATGGATAGTAAGATGCAAGAAAAAAATACCATTTCAAGCTATTTTGAAATGGTATTTGCAATCTCCTCATAGGAACTTCCTTCAGGAATTTCATAAGAACCTGTGGAAATGGTTTTATCATATCCGTTTTGCTCTAAATATGTATTGAAGGTATTTGGATCGTCTATTAATCCTGCCCTGTACAAATTTTCGCAGATTTTTGAAGAACCTTCACCAGATGAAATAATAAAGGTTACTAAATTAATCTCGGAGGAAGAACTGGCTTCGTTTGCAGTAGTATCTGTAGATTCAGATGTTGTTTCGTTTGCAGTAGTATCCGTAGTTTCAGATGTTGTTTCGTTTGCAGTAGTATCTGTGGTTTCAGATGTTGTTTCGTTTGTAGTAGTATCTGTAGTTTCAGATGAACTTTCATCTTCTTTCTCTTCGGAAGATTCCTCATCATCCTTCGCATCTTCATTGTCTTCTTCGGAAGATTTTTCTTCTGCCATAACCATTCCTAATGCTTTTGCTCTTTGTTCTATTTCTTCATCAGAGATAGTTGGCTCATAAAATACTAAGGCAACTGCAAAGATAATCACAGTAACTAAAATACCAAAGCCCATACCTCTTAAAAAATGTTTTGATCGCATATCCTACACTCCATCAAACAAACCTAAAATCAATTTGATTTCTCCTATTCCAACACCACATTTTTTGGCGATTTCTACTTCT
Source organism: Lachnospiraceae bacterium (assembly GCA_024684155.1). Lineage (GTDB taxonomy): Bacteria > Bacillota > Clostridia > Lachnospirales > Lachnospiraceae > JAILEN01. The sequence goes on from JAIKXK010000089.1 coordinate 9,612, forward strand.
GAATATCCTTCTTTATGCATAGATATAATCTTTGCTTTCATGTCATCTTTGGAATTTTCTTCAACTTCAATTTTGTTTCTTTCCTGTTTTGCTTCTGTTTCATCTAATTTTTGGATAAATGCTTCTTTTAAACTTAAAACGTCAGATTCAAAGTGAAGCTTTTCATTTTCTTCGATTTCTTCCTGCTGCTTGGATAACTGAATCTGCATGTCTTCTAGCTGCTGTAGTCTCTCATCCACGGAAGCCTTAATATTTCGAAGAACACTTTCCTGGGTCTGAATTTCAGATACAATAGTTGTAATTTTTTCCTGCTTATCATTTAACATCTGGTAGATAAACATAATTTCATCATGAGATTTATTCATAGTTTCTAGAATAGAATCTGAATATTCCCCTAAAGATAATAGCTTTTCATTGGTATCTTTATCAGTAGCTACTTCAATTTCATTTGTAGCTTGAGAAATTTTTTCTTCTAAAAGAGAATCTATTTTATTTGAAGCTCTAGAAAGCTCATCATCTACTAAAGCTTTTACTTCTTTTTCTGATAGTTTTTTAATTAATTCAGTATCAGAAGAAGACAGCTTCTCCGTAAAGAAAAAGCTGCCAATAAAACATATTAAACCTGTAATAAAAAGTGCAATTTGAAGTGCAGTCATTGTAAGTCTCCTAAACTGACATATTGAAATGAGGATGCTTTGGCTTTACTTTCACACTGCCATCTCCCATTTTCTCAGTTTTTTTCTTTGGCGTTTGCTTCCGATTGCGGTTACCTTCGTATCCTGTACCATCGCCGCCTTCTGCATCCGTATCGTTTTCTGCTACATTATCCTGTTCCCGGATTGTAGTGGTGGATACCTCTGCCTCTTGTTTCATTTCAGTGGTTGCAAAATCTTGCTGAACAAGTGGTTTTTGATCCTCCTGGGATTTTGTCGTACTAAGTTCAGAAGTGTTTTGCACCATTCCATTTAAATCAATTGGTCGAATGGACATCTTTTTTCACTCCTATCAATTGAATTACAAATTAGATACGGTGATTTCACCATTTTTCTTTTCAAAAACACAATAAGAACGTTTGTCTTTTGTGGTAATTGATATATCTGAAATAGTAATATTTACACCGGGATAAATATCTCGGCTAATTACGACTTTGGCATGTTTTGAATTTAATAGTTCCTGATGTAATCCATTGAAATTCATACGGTCATCCTGAAGTCGTTGCTTATATTCTCGAAGCTCAACCATTAATTTATTAAGATACATAAGATTTTTCTTATCCAATTGTTTCCCACTTTTGAGATAGTCCTGATAGGTTTTTATTATAGGATTAATCTTATTGATCTTTTGGCTTAAAGCTAAAATACTTTTTTGCAGAGTAGAATACTGCTCTTTTTTATCAGGAGCCATTCCTACTTCTATCTTTGTCATAGCTCCCATGGTAGAACCAATTATTCGCGATTCCACTTTTCCTCCAGCACGAATGGTACCTCCGGTAATAAAACCTTTTTTATCATTTACAAAAATATCCTCGGTAGCAGATACATCACTGTATAAAATAGAACCAGTTTCGATATAACCACCAGAAAATACTTTGGCATTTTCGATGAACTGAATAATAACGTTAGATTTAGAATTAATCACGCCCTTATTCATACCGTGAATACCACATTTAACGATTACCTGACCTTCTGCCTCGATTAAAGCGTCTTCTACAACGCCATCAATTACAACATCACCACTTGCGTGAATTTCAAAGCCTCCCCTTACAGAGCCTTTGACATGAACATTGCCATTGTAATCAATATTACCGGTAGAATTATCTACATCGGCTGGAACTTCATAAACATCAGAGACAAAAACCTGATCGCCAAATAATGAAACATGACCAGTAACTTCAGAGTAAATCTCTGTTTTTTCTTCATTGATACGAATATTTTTACCATAAGATAATTTCGTGGATTTTACTGTACGGGTAGGAATTTCTCTACCAGTAACATCTTTTCCATTTGCACCTTTATCTTCTGGTATTAATCGTGCTAATAAATCGCCTTTATTAACTTCTGATATGGTATTTAATTCATGATAATTAACCGAACCATCATCATTGTGTTTCGGTTTTAAGGATGGATTTGTATTAAAGAAATATTCAATCTTCGCATCTCTACCAATCACAGGTTGTTTACCAACTGCAAAAATATAATCAGTGGCATAATATCTTTCTTCCAAAAAAGAAACTATGGCATCCTGATCGATACCAAAAACAACACCTCGTTTGGTCAGTTCAGCAAGGATATCTTTTGCATTAATCTTAGGTCCTTTGAAGGAAGCAGGGAAAAAACGGCAGGTAACTTTCATTTTATCCAAACTTAATTTGGTAAACATCATTTCAGAAAATTCCATATCAGGACAGATACCAAGGTCCATGGTATATTCATCTATCCTGTTGCCTTCTTCGTCTTCGCCACTTCGGGAAATAAACTCTTTGAATGTAAATTTGTCATAGGCAGTAATGTCGTGCGCAGACAAAAACTCCTCCGCCTCTTTAATAGAAAGTGGAGAACCACCTTCTTTCGCAGGATAATAATGACAAATAGCGTTTGAGTCGCATATCTCTATTCGGATGTATGCATTTATTTGACTCATTGTTCCTAACCCCCATCAAGATTCCGTCAGTATGTTCATATAAGGTCCCATCTTTTTTCTCATTTTAAGAAGGGCTTTGGTATGGAGCTGGGAAACTCTTGATTCCGACACTTCCATTACTTTAGCAATTTCTTTAAGATTTAAATCTTCGTAATAATAATATACAATAACTGCTTTTTCTTTTTCTGTTAGTAATTCTAGCGATTCCATAAGCATTTTAGACAACTCGTCTTTAGAAATAGATTCTTCCGGTTGAATAAAATGAGAATTGGAAACAGAACTATCCATAATTGGTTCATTTCCTGCATCCATAAATTCATTTAAAGAAACAAGATTTGTAACCTTCATTTGTGATTGCCAATCGGTATATTCCTTGCTGGATAACCCTAATTCTTCGGCAATTTCATCATCACTGGCTGCTTTACCAGTACGAGCTTCAACATTTTTTGAAGCTTCATCTATTTTTTTCTGCTTTTGACGAATGGTACGCGGGATCCAATCCATTTTACGGATTTGATCCAAAATAGCACCTTTAATTCTCAAGCTAGCGTAAGTTTCGAACTTTACATCTTTTGATAAATCATATTTATCGATGGCATCAATTAACCCAAAAACCCCGTAACCTACCAAATCATCATACTCTACATTGCTGCCTAAATACATATTCATTTTACCAGCAACAATTTTTACTAAAGGAGCATACTCAATGATGATTTTCTCGCGAAGTTCTGCAGTGGGTTTTTTTTGATATTCATCCCACATTTTTTTACGCATTGCATCATTCATAAGGTTTCACCCGGGGATTATTCATCGTCTTCGGTCTTTGCCTCATCGGAATCCGGCTCTTCTGGAGCTTCTTCTGCTTCAGATTCCAATATCCCCACATCCTTTTCGTTTTTTAAAGCAAGATTCATTATGATATATACAATGTACCCAAGGATATAAAAAATTATAATGCAAAAGAAAAGTCGTTTTAAAAATACCGCTATCTCCACATGCATAATAAGATTAATTGCTGCTGTTATTGATGCTGCAATTAAAGTAATAAGCAAAGGTAAAAATTTAAGTTTAGAATCATTGTTATTCATAGTAAATCTTTCCGGAATTAAATGGTCTTTACATCTTTTCCGACAGCTTTGATTAAATAACTTCCATCTTCGCTATATAATTCAACAGTTCGTCCGAAATTTAAGCCACAATCCTCTGATATTAGTCTGATACCTAGTTGTTTTAATTTATCTCTACTGGCCTGGGCGTTCTTTTCTCCTACATTGATAGTGGAAGCATTTGCTCCACTCATAGCAAACATTTTTGCACCCCCAGCGATTTTAGCAACTATACGTGTTTTACTAGCACCAGCTGCAATCATATCGTCATATAATTTTTGTATTCCGGTATCGGCAAATTTAGCAATATTACTGTTATTACGTATTGCAGTACTATCCGGTAACATTATGTGAGCCAATCCTGTAACTTTTGTGACGGGATCGTATAAAGCGATTCCGATACAAGAGCCCAATCCAATGGTTGTTAGATTGTCAGGTGGCTTACAAATTTTAAGATCTGCCATACCGACCTTAATCATCTGTCCCATGCACGTCTCCCCTTCTCAATTAAATCGGAACCCCTAAGGCACTTAATATTTTAGCATAAGAATCGCCTTCAGGCATTAGAATAAAATATCCACTAATTCCTAAATCATCACCAATTTCCGTTTTAATGATCAAAGCGTTATCACTAACCATACCAAACTGGATTGCTGGAACTGATAAAATAGCTCCTGCCATATCAACAGCTACATATGGAATGGTAGGCGTGATGGTTAGATTTGTTAATCCTGATAATGCATTTAAATATGCACCTGCGATAATATTACCGATTTCTTTAACGGCTGATAAATCCATCTCGTCAAAGTCTTCCATATATTCAGGATCTCGCATCATCATACGATTGACCAAATGGTGTGCCGAAGGCAGATCCAATAAGAACATCATACTACCAGTAATATCGGTTTCAACACCTAACATAATACCAACAATAATGTCCTCTTCAGAACCAATAATACTACCAATTTTTTCAACTGGAGTTAAATCTACCATAGGTACACTCATATCGACTTTTAAAGAAAGCATATTGGCGATGGCCGTTGTAGCGTTACCAGCGCCAATATTACCAATTTCTTTAAGGACGTCAATATATTTGTCATTAATTTCTTCTACACTTATATCTGACATATATTATCCTCTTATGATACAGCAACCTCATCGACAATAGAGTTGATTTCAAAGATAGAAATAAGTTCATCTCCACTCTTTCCGATTCCGTTAATGTATGTGTTTCCTTGTCTCTTAGAATTCTGAGCACTACGATCGATTTCAGATTCACCAAGAGAAATGACTTCTTTTACTTCATCTACTAAAATTCCAACAAGTCCCTGAAGCTCTAATTTAAGGATAATGATACGTGATTGATTTGTAATCACATCTTCACCTAATCCCATTTTATTACGAGCACTCATAACAGGTACAATTTCACCACGAAGGTTAATGATTCCCGGATAATATGAAGGTGCCTTTGGAACTCTTGTAATCTTTTGCATACGAACAATATTATCAACTAAAGAAATGTTAATACCATACTGTTCACTGCCTATTTTTACGACGATATATTGGATCTTCTCCTCTTCCGTCATGTCTAATTCATTTGCCATGGTATAACCTCCCTTAAATCAAAGTATTAACGTCAATAATTAAAGCAACTTCACCATCACCAAGGATAGTTGCACCTGAGATTAACTTATTGTTTTCGATAACTTTACCAAGTGATTTAATAACGATTTCCTGCTGTCCCATAAGGTTATCAACAACAAGACCAGCGTAGCTATCACCTTTTTTAACAACAACAACAGTTAAGTTTTCAGGTTCTTCCTCTCTAGGTTCGCAATCAAGTAACTGATCCAAACGAATGATTGGAATAACAAGTCCTCTTAAATGAATAACTTCTTTTGCTTCAACATATTTGATATCATTAACGGAAATATCTTCAATGTTCATAATGCTTCCTAATGCAATTGCATATTTTTCATCTCTGATTTCAACCATCAAAGCCTGAATAATTGCAAGTGTTAATGGAAGTCTTACAGTAAAGGTTGAACCTTGTCCTAAAGTAGATTTAACTTCTACATCTCCGCCTAAAGCTTCGATATTTGATTTAACTACGTCAAGACCAACACCTCGACCGGAAATATCTGTGATTTGTTTTGCCATTGAGAAAGAAGGCATAAACAGAAAATCGATAATTTCTTTCTGAGATAAGGTTTCTGCATCCTCTGGAGATACAATTCCTCGTTCAATTGCTTTTTGAAGAACTCTCTCAGTATCAATACCGCCACCATCGTCTCCGACCTGGATAATAACGTTGTTACCTTCCTGGAAAGCGTTTAAGAAGATAGAACCTTCTTCTGGTTTTCCAGCAGCTTTACGTACTTCAGGAGACTCAATACCGTGGTCAGCTGAGTTACGAAGTAAATGCTGAAGTGGATCACCAATCTGATCTACTACAGTACGATCTAATTCTGTTTCCTCACCAGTCATAACTAAATCCATTGGCTTATTAAGCTTTCTGGATAAGTCACGGATCATACGAGGGAATTTATTAACAGTACTTTCAATTGGAACCATTCGAACCTTCATAACAGATTCATGAAGATTTGTGGTAATTCTCTCTAAGTATTCAATTTGTTCCTGTAATACCTGTGAATCGTATTCTGTTCCCGATTGCTCAGATGCACTAATAGATACAATAGAGTTCTTTGCAATAATAAGCTCAGATACCTGATTCATTAATGCATCTAATTTTTCAATATCTACACGTACAGTACGGGCTGTAACAGGCTTATTAGCAGCTTTCTTTGCAGCAGGTGTCTGGGCTTTAGCATCTGCTTTTGCAGCAGGTTTTGCTGCTGGTGCAGGAGCTGGTGCAGCAGGTTCTTCTGCTTTTTCTTCTACTTTTTCTTCCGCAGGTTTTTCGTACATTTCTGCTGTAACTTCACCTAAATCTACAGATTCGATTTCAGAAACGGCACCTACAGAAGATTTAATAGCCTCTGTATCACTAGAGTCTGAACTCATAATACAGCTAAATGCCAAATCAAATTTTTCATCTTCGATATCCTGTGAAGCTGGATCATAGTGAAGAATATCACCAAAATCTTCCAATGCTTTAAATACAAGGAATGCACGAGCTGCTTTAAGTAAGCACTCTTTTTGAATATGAATGGTCATCCCGTAAACATGTAATCCAGATTCCTGTGCTTCACGGATTTTTGAAATATCATTTTCATCAATTTTTAAAACTTTAAAATGATCTTTTCCGTTTGGATCTTCAGAACCGGCAGATTCTTCCTCACTAGATTCTACAGAAGCTTCTTCCTTAGGAGCTTCTTCTTTTGCAGCAGGAGCATCTCCGGCAGATCCGTCTAAATAAGAATTTAATTTTGTAATCAATACTTCGTTGTCTTCGGTTCCTTCATCTGAAGTAGCCTTAACAGTTTCAAGATATGC
>JAIKXK010000172.1 GCA_024684155.1 Lachnospiraceae bacterium
AAACTCTGCTCCCCAGAATCCATCAGTGTCTAAACTTTTTAATTTAACTGAAACGCCATCTTGATCAAACAAAACCTGTTCCTCCACGGTAACATCTGAATTAGCATTAGAAGAATCTTCGGATTCGGTTGTAATCTCTCCTGTACTACTTTCAGATGTACTTTCTTCAGTATCAGTAGAATCACCTCCACTAGAACATGCTACCGCTAAAACAAGTAAAGTTAAAATCACCACTAAAATAATTCCAATTTTTTTCATAGAAAAACTCCCTTCTTCTTTTTGTTATTTAGTTTCTTCTGTAATAGTATTATCTATTGTCTCTGATTCTGAATTTTTCTTCTTACTTCTTGTAAATAAATCGATATCAACTAACAGCAGACAAATTACACACCAACTCGCCCATACTTTTAAATCTGTGTAGCTATCTGCAAAAAGGTATCCCACCAATGCACCTAGTGAATACAGAATAATCATTGCAATATCGCCACCAACTTTTTCGTTCTTTCGCGTAGAGATAGATACAATTCCTCCGGTCAAAAGCATTATGGATAAAATAACTCCCGCACTTCCACCTAGTTCACCATTATTCTCCAAGGTATTACTAATACCTGCTGCACAAGATTGAAAACTAACCAGCACAAAAAGAACAATATTTAATATTCCTGATACAAGTTTCCAAGTTTTCATATAAATCTCCTTTCCTCTTTGATATATAAAATGTAGCAAAATAAGCGAAAAAAAACTGTCGGCTAGTAGCCGACAGTTTAAAATTATTATTATGATTTTAATTCCTTTTCACATAATTCCATTCGATATTTCTTTAAATTCACTTTTCCATCCTTGACTTCCACACCTTCAGCCTCTAAAAGTTTTGCCTGGGCACCTGCTCCACCGAAAGCAAATTCACCCGCTAACTCACCTTTTGAATTCACCACACGAAAGCAGGGAATGTTATCCGGGTCTGGATTTTTATGCAGGGCATTTCCAACAGCACGTGCCATCTTTCGATCTCCTGCCATTTCAGCCACATCTGCATATGTAGCTACTTTCCCTTTTGGAATCTGTTTAACCGCTTCATAAATTTTAACACTGGGTGTCTTTGCAATCAGTTCATAGCTTTCTGCAATCATTCGCTTAATATCACTATCCGGAACACTGCCATCTAAAATAACAGTATTCCAATGCTCTTTGTTTTGATGATATCCGGGAATAACCGCTTCATAAGCATCTCTCCAAAAATCTCTCCACTCAGGATCCACCTTTATATTGATATTAATATATCCATTCATTTCATAAGTCCAAAGAAAGGCTTTTTTGCTTCCCTTGATTCGAATTAACTGCCAGTTCTGGTCATGAAATGGCGTATCCTGATAAGTTTCAGGAAAAGTCAGACCAAAGGCTAAAACCTCTTCTCTACTTTGCATAGCTTCTCTCCCTCATAAATAAGCTTCATAGTGAAAAATTTCGTATCATCTTCCATAATCAGCGGTAGAAACTCCCGATCTCCTTCCCACATAGGAAGATGTAATACTTCATCTTTTTCTACCCAGGCCAAGTCCCCTTCATCACAGTTTTTTATCAACTCTCCCGTAAACTCATCTGCCGTAAATAAAAACATATACTCTGTCTCATAAGTATCTGAGACAAACACAATCAATCCTCGCTGTTTAACAGAAGTAAGACTAAGACCCGTCTCTTCTTTTACTTCACGAAGAACGCATTCTTCAGGAGTCTCTCCTTCTTCAATATGTCCACCAACTCCAATCCACTTTCCTTCATTTGGATCATCTTTCTTCTTTGTACGATGAAGCATTAAGTATTTATCATTCTTTTTTATATAACAAAGGGTTACGTTTTTCATTCTATGCATCCTTTACTATTTCAGCAGTAACTTTATAATAGCAGACTGTTTTTTCTTTGATAGTGTTTGTTTCCCATTTGTATGGATGGCTAGATCAATGTCTTTTCTCGTCTCGAGCACGAGGTCACTTTTTATCGGACAGTTTCTTTCCACAAAGAACACATACCCCTCAATCCATGTATCTAAGTTTTTTCTTTTTAATAAACCGGATAAAATATAAATCTGGCGCTTCACCTGTTTTATAGGATTCTTTATCGTCTTTTGGTAGAACTCTCCTCCAGAAGAACTTTTCGTCTGGAGCCAATCATAGGACTCTTCATCACCGCTTAAAACGCCATGTAAGTTTTTTACT
>JAIKXK010000197.1 GCA_024684155.1 Lachnospiraceae bacterium
GGATCGTCGTGTGATGCCACCGGAAGATTACAAATAGTATTGGATGGAACAAGTCTACAAATAGTATTTGATTGCAAACTGTTAAGTGAAAAGATAAAGGCGTCTGATGCGTCAGAGGCCTTTTTTTATGGAGATGAAGAAGATGAAAAATTTAGTTGTATGTTTCCCAGGAATTGGATATCACAGTGATAAACCGCTTTTGTATTTTGCCAGAAAATTAGCAAAGGAAATTGGATATGAAGATTATGTGGAAGTGTCCTATTCCTATGAAAAAGCAGGACTTCAAAAGAATAAGGAATTGATGGATGAAGCTATTGATTGTTTGTATGAAGTAGCAGAAGATGCTTTAAAAGAAGTAGAGTTTCATCAGTATGAAAAAATTCTATTTCTTTCAAAAAGTGTAGGAACAGCTGTGGCTTGCAAGTATGCAAATGAACATAAGATTTCCTGCAAGCAGGTGTTATTTACACCTTTAGAAGAAACATTTCAATATATTAAGAAACAAAAATCCTTCGAAAATCCATACATTGCCTTTACAGGATCAAATGATCCCTGGGTAGAGGAGGAAATCTTAGAATTTCTTAGTAAGGAAAGAAAGATTTTACTATATAAGTATGATGGAGCAAACCATTCTCTTGAAACACCAAATACTCTTATGAATTTGGAAATTCTTAGAGAGGTTATGGAAAAAACAAAGGAATTCGTTCATCCAACAAAAAATATCACATGGTAAGGTGACTAAAATAGTAAATCCTAAATGATAAAAACATATGGTGATATTATAAATAGTTGAAATCTTACATAGTAATAAAAAAGAATCTTTATGTAAGATGATAAAAATAAATTATCCTGGATAGAAAGAGGGAAGTATTTTGAAAACCTACAAATTTTATGGTTGGGAAACCGCCGATGTAAAACCAGTAAATGAAGATTATAAGTCCATTAAGGATCCGAGAGAACTATATGACTTGCTCTCAGAGATCTGGTGCGCAGATACCTGTGCTCCAAGAATGAGAAGCGGATGGACCAAAGAAAATAAGACTATGGGACAGTGTTCTATTACTGCATTTTTGGTTCAGGATATTTTCGGTGGAGAAGTTTATGGAGTTTTACGTGATGGTGGAAACTATCATTGTTATAATGTCATTGGTGACTGTAAGTTTGATTTGACCAGTGAGCAGTTTGGAGATGAAAAACTTTGCTATGAAGGAAACCCACAGCAGTTTCGGGAAACACACTTTTCAAAGGAAGAAAAGTATCAAAGATATATGTATTTAAGTCGTGAACTTTTAAACAAGATCAAATAAAACTATAACGGGGAAGTAATGTTAAGAATCGCAATTGTTGAAGATGAAAAAGAATGTCAGGCATCACTGATAGAACATTTAAGTAAGTATGAGACGGAGCACGAAGAGAACTTTGTGGTCCGTACGTTTTTTGATGGCATTGATATTTTAGATGATTACAGTTCGGAATATGATGTCATTTTTCTAGATATTCATATGAAGTTTCAGGATGGAATGACTACGGCTAAAAAGATTCGTGAATTGGATCCAAATGTCATTATCGTGTTTATAACGGCATTAGCTCAGTATGCCATTGATGGCTACAAGGTAAATGCGCTGGATTTTATTTTAAAGCCAGTGGTTTATGAACAGTTAGAAGGCACCATGGATAAGATCCGAAAGACAGCGAAAAAATATCAAAAGTCAAAAGAGATTATTGTGTCAGAGGATGGAGCAAAAAGAAAGATTGAGACGGATTCCATCTATTATATAGAAGTAGTAGGACATATTATTGTGGTTCATAGTTCCTATGGAGTCTTTGAACAGAGAGGGAAATCTCTTCGTTCCATAGCAGAGGATTTTCGTGATTGTAACTTTACCCTAAGTGGACAGTCCCAGCTTGTAAATTTAAAATACGTGGATAAAATTGACGGTGATACGGTATTTGTCAATGGAGAAGAAATCTATCTTAGTCGAAGTCGTAAAAAACCATTTTTGGCTGCCTTTGCAGAATATGTAGGAATGGAGATTTAGTATGGTTCGGTATAATTTTGGATATGTCATTGAAATGCTGCTTCCAATTATTGGAATCTGTATGCCACTAAATAAAAGAAAAAATGGCCTTTTAAAAGGGGCTTGTTTGCTGGGAGCGATACTAGCCGGAAATGCCCTGTTCTATGAAATTATGGAAGGACTTGGCTACAGCGCTGACTGGACAAATCACCTGACGAGTATGAGAGAATACAGCCTTTTACTGCTCTGGTTTGTGGTAATCTGGCTTGCTGTTATTCTTTTTATTTTTTTATGGACAGAAGTAAGTTTCCGAAACGCCATTTATCTGTTTGCCATTAGTTATGCAGTAGAACATATTTATTATTGCATACGAATTTTTATAGAATATTTAAGCCAGGGTGTGGTGTCAGAACACCAGCCGGTGTTTTATGCAGCAACGCTTGTCATATCCTTTTTATCTGCCTATTTTTGGTTTGGAAAAAATGCCTGCAAAAATGGGGTTTATCAAATTGAAGTGATACCTGCAGCTTCTGCTACTGTGGTAATTTTATTAGTGGTTTGGGGACTTAGCATTATTGCTTCTTTGCTGGAATTTAGCCACATTCATGCCATTTATGCTATTCTTTGCTGTATCTTTATTTTAATTAATCAAAGGGAACAGATGATTCAGGAATTGGAGCGTGAGGAGTTTCGCCAAAAGGAACAACTTTGGAAGGATACAAAGGTTCGTTATGAAATATCAAAGGATGCCATGGCAGTGGTAAACCAGCATTATCATGATATGAAGCATCAAATCAATGCTCTTGCCAACATGGAAAGCGATGAGAGAAGACGCGGGATTTTATCGGAAATGGAAAATGATATTGCAGTCTATGATGCTGTGGTACGTACAGGAAATGAACTTTTAGACACCGTGCTGACAGAGAAAAAATTAATTTGTCATAGCAAAGAAATCCAGATGAGTTGTATTGCAGATGGACAGCAGCTTTTCTTTATGGAGGAGATGGATTTATATACCCTTCTAGGAAATGCGCTGGATAATGCCATTGAGGCAAATGAAAAAATAAAAGATAAGAAAAAACGATGGATTTCCCTTCAGATTCAGGATAAAAAAGGAATGAAGTTAGTGGAAATCGTAAATCCTTTTGAAGGAGAGATAAAAATAAAAGAGGATGAAATCTTAACTTCAAAAGCAGATAGCTTTAGTCATGGATTTGGGTTAGCCAGTATTAAATCTATTACGGAAAAGTATAAAGGACAGATGATTATAAAAACAGAAAACCATAAATTTTTGCTGCGCTTAATTTTTTAAGTGCAGAATATGACACAAAAAATGCAGGCTAGGTCAAAGTCTGCATTTTATTTTTTTGTCATGATATTCTCGAGATAACCTTTTAGAGATTTTAAGGAGGAGATTATTATGACGAAAGGAAGAAAAATCGCAGGAACGATAATCCGCAGTATTTTGATTGTTGTTTTTGTGGTTGTAATTGCGGCAGTAAATACTATTTTGCCAAATTACGCAAGAATGGCTGATTCCATGATCGGGGGAATTAATACAAAGATGGATAACTCCGATGTGGATACTACAGGCTTAGACCTTGATTACAATAAGGCTGATTATGATGCCGACAGTATCAAGGAAAAAGAGGAGGCACTTCATCAGCAGATTGCCGACGAAGGAACTGTCCTTTTGAAAAATGATGAAAAGTGTTTACCAAAGTCAAAAGACACAACCTATAGTTTCTTTAGTGTAAACTCTGCCACAGTATCAGCAAATGATTCTATGACAGGTGGAAGAAGTTTAGCAGATATTTTTGATGCAGCAGGAGCTTCTTTAAATAAAACTTTATTTGATTTTTATTCTGAAAAATCAAAGGAATATGGACTTGGAAAAGGATCTATTTCTTATGGTGATGAGGAAGACTTTAGCATCAATGAAGTACCTTTGTCAGAGTTAGAAAGTAATTCTGAGGTTATGGATTCTGTAAAGGGAACGGTACCGGTTTACTTTTTAAAGAGAGTTGCCGGAGAAGGCCGTGATATGCCTCGTTCCATGTATAATCACGCAGATAATGAAGCAGATCAGGCAAAGACATATCTCGAACCAGACAGCACCGAGTTAGAAATCCTTCAGTACTTAAATGATAACTTTGATGAAGTAATCTTGGTTGCAAATTCAAATGCAGCATTGGATTTGGATTTTCTTTCAAATTATCCAAATGTAAAGACCGTAATTTCTGCAACTGCCATTGAAGCGCTACCTTATATTTTTGATGGTGAGGTAAATCCTTCTGGTAGAACAGTGGATACTTTTGCAGCTGATCCTTTAAGCTCACCTGCAGCACAAAACTTTGGCGATTATCAGTATTCAGATGGTTCTGGAGAACTTACAAAGTATAACTATGTAACCTATGAAGAAGGCATTTATGTAGGATATAAATACTATGAAACCCGATATGAGGATGTGGTATTAAATCAGGGAAATGCCGGCGATTATGACTATGATAAAGAAGTGGTATATCCATTTGGTTATGGACTTTCTTACACTGATTTTAAGTGGTCAAATATGACAACTTCCTGGGATGGAGATACCTGTAGTGTATCCGTTGATGTAACAAATAATGGTGAAGTTTCAGGAAAGGATGTAGTAGAAATCTACGTTCAATCTCCATATACGGCTTACGATATTGAAAATGGTGTAGAAAAGGCATCTGTTCAGTTAGTGGGTTATGGAAAAACAAAAGAACTTGAGACAGGTGAAACAGAAACAGTTACAGTTACGTTTGAAAAGTCTCAGTTAAAGGCTTATGACGAAAATGGTGCAAAGACCTATATCTTTGATGCAGGAGATTATTACATTACAGCAGCAACCAATGCTCATGCAGCGATCAATAATGTGCTAAAGGCAAAGGGAGCGGATGTATCCGGAAATGATACTTTTGTAAATGTTTATAATCCCGGACTTACAGAAACAGATGTAACTACTTATGCAACAGATGATTATTCTGGAGAGAAAATTACAAATCAGTTAGAAGATGCAAAAGGTGATGCCACTTATTTAACCAGAAATGACTGGGAAGGAACCTTCCCTACTCACGATGGTGAGGCTAGTGCTCAGGTTAGTACCTGGGGTAATGAGATTAATGGTGATGATGGTGTATCTTATACCTATACAAAGACAGCAAGTGATGAGTTAATTGCCCAGCTTGATAGCTTTGACTCAGGATCTGATGTTGATCCAGATAGCTTAGCAGATACAGAAATTGTATATGGTGCAGATAACGGACTTACCCTTATCGATATGCGTGGCTTAGACTATGATGATCCTTTGTGGGAAGATTTATTAGATGAATTAACGGCAGAAGAAATCTACAATGCAATTGGTGTCAGCGGATATGGTATTGAATATATCGAATCTGTTGAAAAGCCATTTAATATTGATGCAGATACAGCTGCAGGACTTATCTATGGTGGAACAGGA
>JAIKXK010000247.1 GCA_024684155.1 Lachnospiraceae bacterium
AGAAAGTTATGGTGAGAAGATGAGTGATTACCGAGTTGGTGATTATTTAATGCATGAAAGTTCCGGCGTTTGTCAGGTGGCAGATATCTCAGAGAAGGCTCTTCAAGGCAAAGGTTCTGAAAAAATGTACTACTCTTTAGACCCAGTGTTTCAGAGTGGTAGCCAGGTAATAACCCCGGTCTCTTCTAAGGTTCGTATCCGTGACGTAAAATCCAAGGAAGAGATGCAGAAACTATTGGATAAAGTTTTAGAGCTTCCTGTGATTCGAGAACAAAACATACGCGTACTTGGAGATATCTTTAAAGAAAAGATGTCAGAATTTGATCCTGAACCACTTGCAACTGTTGTAAAGACTGTTTATTTAAGAGAACAGATTAGAATGGCAGCTGGTAAAAAGGCAATGTCTTCTGATGAGAAGGTAATGGCCACTGCAGGACGAAAACTATTTGAGGAAATGGCTTTCGCTTTGGGCGAAGATATGGACACGGTTCGGAAAAGATTTTTTACAAACTTGAAGACGGAAAAGGATTTATGCATTAAGACACTGGAAATTCAATAAGAATTTCATTAAGCCCGGGTGGATTTTCCACTCGGGTTTTTGTATTATGGTATAAGAACGTTTTAGGAGATGAAAAATGACAAGGGAAGAACGAGAGAAGAGAAAAAAACAACGTCAAATATTACATTTATTAGTCTATATATTTGCTGCTATTGGCGCAGTAACAGTTATAGTTTTATTGGTAGCAGCCCTAAAATCCTTTATTTCCCAAAAGAAAGTTGTTACAGAGGCTCCTGCAATTACAGAGGAATTTTTAACGGTAAATGAATATTCCAGACCACAGATTGCACTTAATGAAGTGAATGGCATTGTGGTTCACTATACGGCAAATCCGGGAACAACAGCAGATAATAACAGGAGCTATTTTGAAGGACTGGCAACCAGCGGGGAAACCTATGCAAGTAGTCACTTTATTATTGGATTAGAGGGCGAGGTAGTACAGTGTGTTCCTTTGACAGAGATTGCATACGCATCTAATGATCGAAATGATGACACCATATCTATTGAGTGTTGTCACGAGGACGAGACTGGTGAATTTAATGAAGAGACTTACGCTACTTTAGTACATTTAACAGCTTATCTTATGGGACAGTACGATTTGGAAATTGATGATGTAATCCGTCACTATGATGTCTCTGGGAAAAATTGTCCAAAGTATTATGTAGAACATGAAGATGCCTGGGAACAGTTTAAGGCAGATGTGGAAGATTATATTAAAGAAAATGGAGAAAGGGTCAAAGAATGACAGAAGCACATTTTAGGAAAATGTCTGAATCCATTCGTAAACAGAAATGGATGGTTACATTATTAAATGTATTGGACAAAATGATAACAGGAATTACATTTTTATGTTATCCTTTGTTGCTAGCATTTTTATTTTTTCAGAAAGATCGTTTTCTATTACCGGCTATTATTGTCCCGGCAGTATCTTTTCTTATCGTATCCATATTTCGCAATATATATAATGCGAAACGACCTTATGAAGTTTATAACTTCGAACCAATTATTAAAAAAAACACCCTGGGAAAAAGTTTTCCCAGTCGTCATGTGTTTTCCATCTTTGTAGTTGCAATGACATTTTTACAGGTAGATGGTGACCTAGGATTTTGGTTTTTTGTTTTAGGAATGATACTTGGAGTCATCCGGGTTTATGGCGGAGTACATTTTATTAAGGATGTTTCTGTTGGTGCAATTGCTGGGGTTATTTTTAGCTGCATTGGATATTACTTGATATTTTAGAATTTAAGGGAGTTATGCATGAAAAAAACATTTCGAAAAGCAATGGATCTTCTACTCTCATTAGGGGGAACATTGCTGGCATTATACGTGGGTGGATATTGGCTTTTGATTCGCCCGCTACAAAATTTATACGCAGGTTATATGGAACATGCCATTACCTGGAATTTACTGTTAAACAGCTTTATCCGTATCTTTGTATCAGCTACAGTATTTGGAAGTATTTGGTGTATTTTTGATATTTTAGCTGGCTTTTTTAGAGATGATGAAGAAGAGAATTGATTTTTTTCGATTTTTCTTTATAATATGGATAAATAAACCGATAATAGAAGTAAGAAATTACTTTGTGTATAGAAAGAAGGTGAGTCCATGAAGTTTACAAAGCTTAATGAAAATTCCATCCGTTGCGTGATTTCCCAAGATGAAATGACAGAGTACGGGGTGAACCTTGATGATTTAATGGACGACCGTGAAAAAGCGGAGGATTTCCTTCGTGTCATATTAGATGAAGCAAAAACAGAAGTGGACTTCCATACCTCTGGTGAAGCACTTAACGTTCAGCTTTCTATTATGCCAGACGGTGATATTGCTCTTATGATTAGTGATGATCAGAATTCTGCCATTCGAGCAATGCTTTCTCAGTTTAAGGATAAGTTAAAAGACTTTTCTGAATTGATTAATGAAGAAAAAGAAAAGAAGGAGAATCTTCATAAGAAGGGAACAACTGAGGTAAAACCTTACGAACCTGTTCCTTTTGATCAGGTTGTAGAAACCACGAAGGAAGTACTTGAAAGTGCTGCAGAAGATGATCCACTTGAAATGACTCTTTGGTCAGAGTTTGATAACTTAGATGATTGCGTTCGCCTTGCCAAGGCACTTCGCCACTTAGGAGATGCAAAGTCTATGCTATTTAAATTTGATGATCATTACTTCTTGTCCATGACTTTGGTACAGACCAAGCGCCAGATGGCAAAGAATGTATTTGCAGTAGCAGAGTTTTCAAACCAGGTGTTTAATGATGCAGATTTGGCAGCTCGTTTAAATGAACATGGTCAGTTAATATTAGATGGACATGCCTTAAGAGACTTACAGGAATTATAAGAGGGAATTACGTGAAAGAATTTTTAATTAGAGAAGCAGAAGAAAAGGATGCGTCAAGCATCCTTTCTTTTATGAAACAAGTCGGCGGGGAAAGTGACAATTTAACCTTTGGTGCAGAGGGACTTCCTTTTAGTGAAGAAGAGGAAAGAGCATTTCTTGCGGCAAAAAAAGAAGATAAAAAAACTGTGATGTATCTAGCAGTAGAAGGGGATAGAATCCTTGGCGTAGGAGATTTAAGAAGCTTAGAACGACGAATGAGTCACCGTGGAGAAATTGGACTTTCTGTTAGAAAAGACTGTTGGAACAAAGGAATCGGAACGGCGCTTATAAAGAAGCTGATTTCTTATGGAAAAGCCATTGACATGAAGCTGATTAGTTTAGAAGTAAAAAGTGATAATCTAGGAGCCATTCATCTGTATGAAAAGGTTGGCTTTCAAAGAATAGGAACTTTTCCGGCGTTTCACAAAATAGGAGATGAATACGCCGACTTTGAAATTATGGTTTTGGATTTGAGATAGAGAGAACCTGAGAAGGTTCTCTTTTTTTGTAAAAAAATTTAGTTTCATTGCAACAAATGAAGGGTTTTTATACACTTAATATATATACCA
>JAIKXK010000284.1 GCA_024684155.1 Lachnospiraceae bacterium
CCCGGGGAAACGGGAATTCGTACAGTACGTATATAATGATGAGGATGAGCCAAAGGTAGACGCTGATGTTTCTTTGTCAGAAGTAAACATTAACGGTTATCAGGTAGTCTTTGGAAAAAATGATGTTTATGATTTGAAAATTAAAAAGTCTGATGTGATTGAGACCTTAGGAGAACCTTCCTATGATGGAATATATGATTATGAGCAGGCTTTTTATGTTATGAAGTATTATGACAGTGTAAATGAAATAGAATTGGATGTTGTTTATTTGGAAACAGATGAGGGAGAAATCATAAACTGGATTGACGCAAAGGATTATTACCCGGAGGGTATGTAAAACCTAGGATTTTTTGTGCAAAAATTAACGAAAAAGTATTGAATTTCTGCTATCAAGGTATTAAAATAAACGCGTATGAGCAAAATTAGAAAATTAGATACTCTGTCATAGAAATTGACAGTTACGCGGAGGAAAACAGATGGCAAAAGAAATTAATACAATTGGTGTATTAACTAGTGGTGGCGATGCTCCGGGAATGAATGCTGCAATCCGTGCAGTTGTCCGTGAAGCCATTGCAAAAGGAAAAAAAGTAAAAGGAATTAAGCGTGGTTACGCTGGTCTTTTAGCTGAAGAAATTATTGATATGGATGCACACAGCGTTTCAGATATTATTTCTCGCGGTGGTACAATATTACAGACCGCACGTTGCTATGAATTCGTTGAACCTGCATATCAGAAGCAGGGAGCTGAGATTTGTAAGAAACATGGAATTGATGGTCTTGTAGTTATCGGAGGAGATGGTTCTTTCAAGGGTGCTCAGAAGTTGGCAGCCAATGGAGTAAATACAATTGGCCTTCCTGGAACTATTGATTTGGATATTTCTTGTACAGAATATACTATCGGATTTGACACAGCAGTTAACACTGCTATGGAAGCCATCGATAAGGTCCGTGATACATCAACCTCTCATGAGCGTTGTTCTATTATTGAGGTAATGGGACGTGGCGCTGGTTATATTGCACTTTGGTGTGGTATTGCAAATGGTGCAGAAGATGTACTTTTGCCAGAGAGATATAATTACGATGAACAGGCTCTTGTAAATCATATTATTGAGGGTCGTAAAAAAGGAAAACAGCATCACATCATTATTAATGCTGAAGGTATTGGTCATTCAACTTCTATGGCGAAGCGTATTGAAGCAGCTACAGGAATTGAAACCAGAGCTACCATCTTAGGTCACATGCAGCGTGGTGGTTCACCAACATGTAAGGATCGTGTTTATGCTTCTACCATGGGTGCCTTGGCAGTAGACCTTCTTTGTGAAGGAAAGACAAACCGTGTTGTTGGTTATGACCACGGCGAGTTTATTGATTTTGATATTGACGAAGCTCTTGCAATGAAGAAGGACTTGGATGAATATCAGGTTCAGATTTGCAGAGATCTTGGAAATTCATAAAAGACATGTAATGAGAGAGGCTGGAAGGTATCTTCCGGTCTTTCTTTATGTAAAGAAATAATTGGAGATAATCCATGATTGAAAGTATATCCAATGCAGGTGTAAAATTAGTAGTGGGGTTAAATGCAAAGAGCAAACTTCGTAAGAAAGAAAATGCCTTTGTGGTGGAAGGACCAAGAATGGTCTTTGAAACTCCAAAGAATCTTTTGAAACGAGTCTATATTTCAGAAAACTTCCCGCTATCTATGGAAGAAGAGTCTCAGCTAAAAGAGTATAAAGACCAAGGTGTTTTGGTAGAAACCGTAACGGAAAAGATTATGAAAACAATGTCTGATACCGTAACACCTCAAGGAATTTTAGCTGTGGTAGAAAAACCTGTTTATAAATTAAAGGACGTAATGGGAGAAGTACCTCTTTTGCTGGTGCTAGAAACCATTCAGGATCCCGGGAACCTTGGAACCATGTTTCGAACAGCAGAGGGCGCTGGGGTGACAGGTATTATAATGACAAAGGATACGGTGGATGTGTTTTCCCCAAAGGTGGTTCGTTCCACTATGGGAAGCTTGTATCGCATGCCCTTTGTGATTACAGAAAGTTTACAATCAACCATTTTGTTATTAAAAGAAGAAGGTCTTAGTTTTTATGCAGCCCATTTGGAAGGGAAAAGGACCTATGATTCTTTTGACTATAAGAAGCCTTCCGGATTTTTGATAGGAAATGAAGGAAATGGCTTAACAGATGAGATGACAGAGTTAGCAGATGAAAAGTTAATTATTCCTATGGAAGGAAAATTGGAATCCTTAAATGCAGCTATGGCATCCGGAATTTTGATGTATGAGGCAGCTCGTCAAAGACGGAGTTAATTTGTACAGAATAAAATGAAAACTAACTTAAGGATGGAATATGCGAATTTGGTTTAAAGAATGGAAGGATAATCGCCTTTTAAGAGACCACGAGGTGACAGATGAATCGGAAGAAACAAGAACTCACAAGATATTTAATGCACTAGAGGATGCTTGTAATGTACTAGATCTTTCGAAACCAATATGGTTAGAATCTACCATTCGTGATTTTAAAAGAAGTTCAAAAGCTAGATTTTATCAGGAAAGCTTTATGGACGAAATTGATTTTGATTATTTAGAAATTCATGTATTAGAGGAGGATTGATATGGATCAGGTGGAATACGTAAAACTTTGTGACGGAGAAGGTGTGGATACCTGGAATTCCGTTATGCTTTTATATGGGGCAGCTTTAAAAGAATTGGAAACGAAGATTTCCATTTTAAATGAGGAGTTTCAAAATACGCATCAGTACAACCCCATTGAATATGTAAAAAGCAGGGTAAAGAGCCCTGAAAGTATTATAAAAAAATTAAAACGATACGGCTATGAGGACAGTATTGAAAATATGGTTACCTATTGTAATGATATTGCAGGTCTTCGTATTGTTTGTTCTTTTACATCAGATATCTATCGTATGGCAGATATGATCGGACGTCAAAATGATATTACCGTAATATCTATTAAGGATTATATTAGAAGCCCAAAGGAAAGCGGCTATAAGAGTTATCATATGCTTGTAACCGTTCCTATTTTTTTGTCTGATAAAGTAGTTGATACAAGGGTAGAAATTCAAATCCGAACCATTGCTATGGACTTTTGGGCATCGCTAGAGCATAAGATTTACTATAAATTCGAAGGAAATGCTCCGGATTATATTAGTAAAGATTTGCGAGAATGTTCTGGAATTGTATCTATGTTAGATGCAAAAATGTTGTCCTTAAATGAAGCAATTGCAGAGGCGAAGAGAGTAGATGAAAAAAAGGATATTTGACATTATCCAAATTGGATCGAAAGAGGATATCTTAAGTGCACTTTGTGACTATATTATAGTAGCAGCAATTTCCTTAAACTTAATTATTCTTTATGTAGGTACCTTTTCTTTACCAAGTGAAGTAATGAACTTGCTTTCAAAGGTGGAAATGGTTACCGTAATCATATTTTCCATAGAGTATATTTTGCGGGTTTGGACTGCAGATTATTTGTACCCGGAAGAGGGGGAAGTAAAGTCCAGGATTAAGTATATTTTCTCTTTCTTTGGCATGGTGGATTTGTTATCGATTTTGCCATACTTTTTACTGATACTTCCAAGTGGTATGGTGGCCTTCCGAATTTTGCGAGTAATTCGAATCTTTCGATTGTTTAAAATCAATGCCCAATATGATGCCTTCAATGTCATTATGGATGTATTAAAGCAAAAGAAGGAACAGATTATTTCTTCAGTTTGTATTGTAGCAATTATGATGTTGGCAGCATCTCTTTTGATGTATTCTGTAGAGCATGAAGCTCAACCAGAGGTGTTTCAAAATGCATTTTCCGGGGTTTGGTGGTCAGTATCTGCGCTTTTAACAGTGGGGTACGGAGATATTTATCCCATTACAACCATAGGAAAAACCCTTGCCATTGTACTATCCTTTTTGGGAGTGGGACTTGTGGCTATCCCTACTGGTATTATTAGTGCCGGTTTTGTGGAACAGTATACGAAAATGAAGCCCTTAGATCAGATTACAGATGGAAATGATTTAAAGTTTATTATGATTTCAATCGAGGAAAAACATCCTTGGGCGAATATGCGTTTGAAAGAAGTAGTTTTGCCACCGGAACTTGTGGTAGTGACAGTGATTCGAGATGGAGAAATCATTATTCCTAATGGAGATACTCTTTTAAAGGAAGCAGATGAGGTAGTACTTGGAGCATTGGAATATCAGGATGATATGGATATTCGTTTAAAGGAGTTTTCTGTTACGGAAGATCATCCATGGAGAGGAAAACATATAAAGGATGTAAATGTTCCAAAGGATACTGTGGTAGTATCAATTCTACGAAGAGGAGCAGCAGTGATTCCAAAGGGATCCACTTTGGTCCAAAAAGGAGACTTGGTTACTGTTTGTGAAAAAAGAATATAAAAATAAGACCGTCCTCCCGGAAAGCGAGTTGCAATCCGGTGGACGGCCTTTTTATTAGGGGATGATTCTTAATTATCCCCGTTTTTCCATGCCTCGAATTTCTCTAATACTGCATCATAGGTATTTTGTGAAATTTCTGGGAGGTCTTTTCCCCAGGACTTGGTAGCTTCTTCGAAACCTTGTTTAAAGGCATCTAAAAGCTCCTCGGCTTTTGAGGAGTCACCTCCGCTAAGTGCTTTTGCGAAATCTAAAATACGATCTGAGGTTTGTTCTACGCCCCAAAATCCGTCTTCCGCAATATCGGCCTGAGCCTGAGCTTTTACATCAGCGTCAACTTCAAAATCGCCACTAGCCAAAAACTTCCACATATCATCCGCTTTTGCTAAGGTGTTGCCCTGTCCGGTAATGGACTTTTTAACAACATCGAAAAGTCGTTGTGTCTGAGCCTCAAGGTCGGCATTTAATTGTGCAACAATGGCACTACGATCTGTAGAAGAGGTTTCTTTGGAAGCTGCTTCTTCGGATTTTTCGTAAGTGGCTGCTTCCTGGGAAAACTTCGTCTTATCAGTAGTTTCACCACTGTTATCAGTTTTCTTGGCAGACCCAGTAAGATTAGCTGTAGTGCTATATACGGTAGCCACATTGTTGATAAAATTAATGTTCATAAGTAACCCTCCTTGGTTTCAAGACATACGAGGTATGTAAAAAGGCTATCTGTATCCGTACCGATAGTATACCCTTTCTATCCTATATATCGGATGAAACCCATGATTTCTTAACAGTAGTTTCTTAAAAGGTTGAATTATAAAACTTATAAGTGCTTCGGCCGCTTTCTTTTGCTTTATACAAAGCACTATCCGCTTGTTCGTAACTATCTTTATAACTACTTTCTGTAATGGAATCCCTGTGTATAATTGTGATTCCAACAGATAGGGATGTGATACGGGAGTACCCCTCCTGGTCTAAATAAGTAGCAAAGGTTTGAATTAAATCTTTTGCAAAGGCTTCTATTTTTGCAGGATTTGTTTCTCCTTTAAAGAATAAACAAAATTCATCTCCGCCTAAACGACCTGTATAAATAGTAGCGCCTGTTGCTTTTTCTATACATGATTGAAGTGCCTTTGCACTGATGCGAATGGTGTCATCACCGACTTTATGTCCATAGGTGTCATTTACCAGTTTGAAATGATCTAAATCCACCATACAAAATGCTCCGCCTATATGTTCATTAAAACATGAATTGACCATTTCTTCAAACCATTTTCTATTATGTAGTCCGGTTAAAGAATCGTGGGTGGATTCTTTTTTTAAATGGGCTAATTGTTCGTAGTGTTTTGTAAGATCGATGGTCCATAAAATATCCCCAGTGTGATGATTTTGTTCAATTAAAGGTTCTACACGGAATTCATAGGTGTGACCAGCCCTGTCTAATCGTTTCACCTTTCCTTCAAAAACATCTTTCATATCTTTTATTTGATAGCAATCGTCTAATCGTGAAAAACTGCCAAGGATTTCGTGCATCCATTCGTTGTGGTAAAGAATTTTGTGATTTCGATCAATGATTAAGATGCCTTCTTTTCCTTTGCCAAGAGCATTGGAAAAATCAAGGGTTATGGAATCCAGGTAGTTATATCGAACCAAGGCTAGCAAAACAAAGTAGGCAGTAAGCGGAATAAACATAGAAGGAATTTCATAACCGTTTGTTAAGTTCAATGGCTTAATTAAATATGCACACCACATGGAAAGCATGGCAAAGAGTAAATAGCGAAGGCGTTTTCGTTGTAATGGTCCCCCGTGAATGGCCGCATGAATTCCAACGCCTACACATAGAAGGCAAACTAAGACAGAATAAATAACAAACAGATAAAAGGCAGGGCCGTAGTCTAGAACCTCCATTCTTGGAAAAGTTCCTGATGTTGTGTTAATGGTAATGCCGGTATAGAATAATCCGTTTTCCTGGTAGGTAAACAGGCAATATAATGTAATGGCGGATACTACCCCTTCTATTGCATAAATAAAGGACGGAATTCTAATATGAGTTAATTCCTGAATACAATAGGTGATGGCCATCATAACAAGAATTTCAGCAAAATACTGAAGTTTTGTGGCAGTATATACACCCTCAGGAGTACAGGTAGTAATTTCTAGTAAAAATCCGTATACATAAAAAGCACCGGAAAGCATAAAAAAACTTACTCCAAGCTGCGCTCTTGATGAGGGCTGGCGAAGAGCATAAATAAACATACAGATGGCCAAACAAAATGCTAAGGCGTGACTGCCTATATAAATATCCTGAAAACTACAGTGTGGTAACTTTTCAATTCCATATAGTATTAAAAAATGGAGTGGGTAAAAAATATAGAAGAAATATTTCCCGTGTCTTTCGGAAATAATAGGATTTCCTTTTTGACCATTGTAAAAATACAGAGGAATCAGGGCAAAGACAAATCCAAGCAGATATAGGCGTTCTTCTACCACCCAATCGTATTTGGAGAAATGATAGGCCTGGTTTAAAAGAATCATAATGCTAAGAATTCCCACCATTAAAACAGTAAAGAAACTAAACCAGGTGGCTTTTTTCTTAAAGGTTTCCATGTAGTAGAAGATTAGTACATAGATGATGGGCATAATAATCCAGCCACCAATAAGAATAGATACTGTAATAAGTAATGCTAGTAGAAGAATACGAAGGGGCTTTGACCATTTTTTGTTTTCCATTACACAAAGGGCCAAAAGGGCCAACAGTAAGTCAAAGATAATATTTTGACGATACTCATATTCCTCATGGAAGAATAAATAAAATGGAAGTATAGATATAACGGCAAAGGTGATCATTCGCTCAATATATTTTTTTAAATCGGAAGTATGACGATAACCTTCCGCAATAAAAAAACACATAATGGGAAGGGTGAGTCGCCCAAAGATATGCATAATTTGTCCTAAAGGACTCATAAAGTCTACAAACCCCCAGGCAGTATGATCTACAACCATAGCAATAATGGCAATGATTTTTAATTGATTTCGTGATAAAGAAAATGTATTCATATTTGCTCTCTTTTCTAAAAACATTCTGTTTTATTATAAATAGAAAGCTATTTTCAGACAATAGATATTAAAAGAAAACAAGTATTTTAACAGAATTTTACATAATTATACATTTGTTTGGCTTGCCTAACTTATTGTTGAAAATTGTATCAGAAAATGATAAAATGCATTTTGTATACAAAAGGAGTTTTGAAATGGATCAATTAAGGAAAAAGGCCTATGGGAAAATAAATTTGGCCCTAGACGTCATAGGAAGAAGAGATGACGGCTATCATTTAGTAAAAATGATAATGCAGACAGTGGAGCTTCACGATGAATTGTCCTTTGAAAAAACAACGGATGGCAGTGTGAGTATGACCACAAATGATAGTACCTTACCTGTAAATGATGACAATCTTTGCATTAAAGCAGCAAAACTTTTAAAAGATGAGTTCCATTTAACAGAGGGTGTGAACATTCATTTGGAAAAAAATATTCCAGTGGCAGCAGGAATGGCTGGAGGAAGTACAGATGCAGCAGCTGTATTAAAGGCTGTTAATGAAATGTTTGAACTAGGATTGTCTGATGAAGATTTAATGGAAAGAGGACTTAGCCTTGGAGCAGATATTCCTTACTGTATTATGGGCGGTACAGCACTTTCAGAAGGAATTGGGGAAGAGTTAACAAAGATTTCACCTATGCCAAAGGTTGCTCTTTTGATTGCAAAGCCACCGGTGAATGTATCCACTGGTAAGGTATATACTACTCTTGATTCATTGGAATCTTACGAACATCCGGATATTGATGGAATGGTTCGTTCAATAGAAGAAAAGAATATAAAAGAGATTTGTAACACCATGGGAAATGTCCTTGCAGACGTGACCATGCCAATGGTAAAAGAAGTGGAACAGCTTCGAGATACCATGCTTTCTTTTGGTGCAGATGGCGCCATGATGACAGGATCTGGTCCGACTGTATTTGGTATTTTTACTGACGAGGTGGCGTTAGATAAATGCTATCTTGATTTGAAAGAAAAAAATGTATGTGAACGCTTATACAAGACCTTTGTTTTATAAAAATGGGGGAAAACAAAGAAGTCTTTTTATATATGTATTGTAATGATTCGTTTGTGGAGAGAACGAAAAAGGAGATTTATAGAAATGAAGGAAGATTTAAAATTAGATACTGACGCGTATTTACCCCTTCGAGATGTAGTTTTTAACACCTTGAGAGATTCGATTTTAAAAGGAGAATTAGAACCAGGGGAGCGTTTGATGGAGATTCACTTAGCTAATAAGCTAGGAGTTTCCCGTACCCCTATCCGTGAAGCAATTCGAATGCTAGAGCAGGAGGGACTTGCAGTTACTATTCCAAGAAAAGGAGCTCAGGTAGCCAAGATGACGGAAAAGGACCTGCAGGATGTACTTGAAATTAGAGATGCACTTGATGAATTAGCAGCTTTAAATGCATGTAGAAATATGACTTCAGAATACTTATCTGAACTTCGTAGTTCTATGGTGACGTTTAAAAATGCAGCAGATCGTGGAAACGTACGAGAAATTGTAGAGGCAGATGAGCAGTTCCACAATGTGATTTATCGTGCAGCAGATAATCCAAAGCTGATGGTAATTGTTCAGAATTTAAAAGAGCAGATGTATCGCTATCGTTATGAATATGTAAAAGATAATGCGAATTATGCTCAAATTTTACAAGAACATGCAGAAATCATTGCAGGTCTTGAAAAAAGAGACCAGGAATACGTTCGTGAAATTATGCACGCCCACTTAGAAAATCAGGTGGAAGCTGTTCGTAGCGTGATTAGACGACAGGAGCAGTAATATAAAGAACAGGAAGTGACAAACAATGATTCAGGTAAAAGATGTGCGAGTAAAGTTTCATTCAGCACAGGAATCTTTTGACCAAAAAGATGAGCAAAGAAAGCTCTTACAGGGGAAGTTATATGAAAGTCATGGAGCAATATGTTTGCAATTCCGAGATGATGAAATGAATGAAGAAATTGTAACCCATGTAGAAGTAAGAAACGGAAATGAAGTAGTGGTTCGTAGAAGCGGAGTTATTACTTCAGAAATGAAATTTAAAAAAGAAGAAACTCATAAGTCTTCCCATAAAACGGGATTTGGATGTGTGAGATTTGAAATGGCTACAAAAGAATTAGACATAGATGCAGATGAAGAATCAGTCGATATTCATATTGTCTACGATTTAATTAGTGCCGGAGGATTAGTAAGTACTAATTATGTAGACATTGTAGCGAAATAAAACCAAAATAAAACAGCCACCTTACGGAAAATGTGAGATTCACATTACCATAAGGTGGCTGATTTTTGTTTATGTTACTTATTAAGTTCTTTTTGTTTACGCTGTAACCAACCACGAATACCTTTTTTCTTAGGAGTGGTATCTAATTTTGCACCATGAAGACCTTTAACACCAGTGATGTAAAGTCCGCTAACCTGTGCTTTTACTTCACGTTTTACAGGAACCAAATCAAATACTTCATAGTCGCAAATAAAACTCATAACCTTTGGTCCGACCTTTGCCTTAACGATAGGCATTTTAGAACGTTTTGCATACCAAGGCATTTGGTTTACCATTTCATCTGGAAGACCAGCATCTGTAATTTTCATTTTTTTCTTATCAATGACAAGCATAGAAACGGTCTGGGAAACCTTTGCGGCTGCCTCGTCCTGTTCTGCTTTTCTTGCTTCAGCTTTCTTTCCAACGAAATATAATACAATTGTAAGCACTACTACAATTACAGTAATTACTAAAATTACGATGGTAGCAGTAGGAATTGCTGCTAATAACATGTTTCATCCTCCTCTAGACTTATAGTCACTTTGCCCATTTTAGCATGAAGGACTGAAAAAAGCAATGAAAGTAAGTGACCTTGCAGAGTTGTTTTGCTAAGAAATACATACTGTGATAAAATATACATTAATTCTGAATATTGAATGAAATGAGGACAATTGAATGAAGCGTAAATTAGCATTATTACTAGTAGCAGCAATGTGTTTTGGATTGTATGGCTGCAGTAACAAAGAGGCGGAGAGTACGACAGAAGAAAGTAGCGAGGAAACAACAGAGACTACAGAAGAGAGTAGTACCACCACTTCTACCTATGTGGATTTTGATCCAGCAGATTATGTTACTCTTGGAGAATACAAGAATATAGATATTACAATTACTGGAGATTATGAAGCAGATGAAGATGCATTAAATTCTTATATAGATGATTTGCTTGCTGAGGCTGGATATGAGAAAGATGAATCACAAACCGAAGTACAAAGTGATTCCATTGTAAATGTAGATTACACGGGACTTTTAGATGGAGAAGCCTTTGATGGTGGAACTGCAACAGATCAAACCATTGATGTTGCAAACAACGCTTCTACAGATGGTTCTTCCTATATTGAAGGATTTACATCTGGATTAGTCGGAGCAAAGGTTGGGGATACAGTGGATTGCAATGTTACTTTCCCGGAGGATTACAGCGCAACTGATTTGGCAGGAAAAGAAGTTGTGT
This sequence comes from Lachnospiraceae bacterium, assembly GCA_024684155.1. Taxonomy (GTDB): domain Bacteria; phylum Bacillota; class Clostridia; order Lachnospirales; family Lachnospiraceae; genus JAILEN01. The sequence goes on from JAIKXK010000284.1 coordinate 10,992, forward strand.
TCCGCTTTACCATAAATTATATTTGTAAGACTACAACAAGGGATGATCTTACTGATGACTATGTAAAAGAAAATTACGATTGTGATACAGTAGATGCTTTTTATGAAAAGTGTAAAAGCGATTTGCAGGAAGAGTTAGATTCTACAAAATCTTCTGATATTCGTAGCGCCATTGTATCAAAGGTAATTGAAAATGCTACAATTAATGGATATCCAGAAGAAGTAGTGGAACAAAGATATGAAGCTTATATCGCTTCTTATACAGAGCAGTACGGAGATTATGATACCTTTGAATCTG
>JAIKXK010000285.1 GCA_024684155.1 Lachnospiraceae bacterium
TCCACTGGCTCCGCAAAGAGCCACTCCAGGGAAAAAGATAATATTAATTAATCCTGTTACAACTGCAGTAATAATAATGACATGAATTAAGATTTTAGAACCATGCTTTTCTTCAATGACAGGACCAAGTAACAATAAATACGCAGCATTTCCTATAAAATGCTCCCATCCGCTATGTCCTAACACATGGGTAAATAATCGAAGATAGGTAAAGGGCGAATTCCATGGGCTTCTATATACCATAAAATAATTTCTCGTAGTCTCTCCGCCAGAGGACACTCCCAAAAATGTAACTAAAAAACATAAGAAAACAAACCCAAGGGTAACCGGGGCATTAAATGTAATTTTTAATCTGCTTTTCATTTGTCTCTTCCTTCTCCATCCTTTTTATATTCTAGTCTTCATCCTTTTGTCTCATATCGTAGTTTACATCTTCATCTATCATTTGAAGCATCACATCTGCAACTACGGGATCAAACTGACTTCCTTTTCCATCTAAAATTTCTTTTCGCACTACAGCCTGAGGAAGTACTTTACGATAACTACGATTCGATGACATGGTATCATAACTATCTGCCACTCCAATAATTCGCGCTGTCATAGGAATGTCATCTCCCTGTAATCCATCGGGATAACCTTTTCCGTCATATCGTTCATGATGCCATCTGGCACCAATATAAAGTCCTGGCATTTCTGTAATTTCTTCTAAAATTTTGGAACCAACTACAGGATGATTTTGAATCAGTTCATACTCTTCATCCGTAAGCTTTGTAGGCTTATTAATAATAGTATCTGGAATTCCAATCTTTCCTAAATCATGTAAAAGACCGGACATATAAATGTCGTTTTGTTCCTCTTCTGTTTTTCCTAAGCGCTTTGCAATTTCTTTGGAATACTTTGCCACACGAAAAGAATGGCCTCTGGTATAGGTATCCTTTGCATCGACAGTACCGGCTAAGGCTAGAACCATCTGTTTGGAAAGTCGCTCTAGTTTTTCTCCTGAGGTCTTTAAATCCTTTGTCTTTTCTTCCACCTCAGCTTCCAAGCCATTTTGAAGCTGTTTCAATTTCTGAATTCGAAGCACCCGCTCTCTGGCAATCTCTGGTACAAATGGCTTACTGATAAAGTCCATAGCACCAAGCTGAAACAGTTCCTTTTCTGTTTCCCTGTCATCTTCCGCGGTTAAAAAGATAACCGGCACAGAAGCAACTTCCTTCATTTCTTTTATTTTTAAAAATACTTCTTTTCCTGTCATTTCAGGCATACGATAGTCCATGAGAATAATATCAGGGATTCGATGCGCCACAAAGTTTAAGGCCGCCACACCAGTTTCTACACAGATAACATCAAAATCATTAGATAAAAAATTCTTTACTAATATTCTATTTGTAGATTCATCATCTACCGCTAAAAGAAGGGGTTTTCTATTATCACTCATATTTTTTCCTTTATATCAAAAAAACGGTGTTTTAATCATACCATATTCCTTTTAAAAATAATGTATAAAAAAAGACGACCTTCCCACCTTTATGTCATCTTTTTTTGACATAAAGGATGAGAAAATCGTCCCATGGTTAATTTAAATATTGTTCTAAGGAAGTATTACATTAACTTCTTAAACATTTCTCTAAAGTCTTCCAATGAAGCAGGTTTTGGATTACCAGGTGCACAAGCATCTGCTGCTGCAGATTCACATAAGAAATCTAAATCTTCTTCTTTTAACTTCTCAAGCTTTGTAGGAATTCCTACATCTACAGAAAGCTGACGAACTGCATCAATAGCTGCCTTTCTGTAAGTAGCCTGATCCATTCCTTCTGTATTAACACCAAGTGCTTCTGCAACGTTTTTAAACTTATCGCCAGTACATTCAGCATTGAATTCCATAACGATAGGAAGCATCATAGCACAAGCAACACCATGAGGAGTATCGTAAACTGCTCCTAAGGTATGAGCCATAGAATGTGCAATACCAAGACCAACGTTTGAGTAGGCCATAGCTGTTACATACTGAGCCAAAGCCATTCCTTCACGTCCATCAGGATCATTTTCTACTGCTTTACGAAGGTTTGCACCAATTAACTTAATTGCTTCTAGGTTTAAGGTATCAGCAAGTTCCCAGGCTGCAGCTGTTGTATAACCTTCAATTGCGTGAGTCAAAGCATCCATACCTGTAGAAGCTGTTAAGCCCTTAGGCATAGAAGACATCATATCTGGATCTACTACTGCAACATCAGGGATGTCATTAGGGTCCACACATACGAATTTTCTCTTCTTCTCAACATCTGTAATAACGTAGTTAATGGTAGATTCAGCACCTGTACCACCTGTTGTAGGAACAGCAATGGTAAATACGGTACGATTCTTGGTAGGTGCAACACCTTCCAATGAACGAACATCAGCAAACTCTGGGTTATTGATAATAATACCAATACCTTTTCCTGTATCCATTGATGAACCACCACCAATAGTAATCATAAAATCAGCACCGCTTTTTTTGTAAGCTTCAACACCATGCTGAACATTTTCAATTGTTGGGTTTGGTTTGATTTCTGAATAAAGTTCAAAATCAATTCCATTCTCTTTTAAAAGATCTGTAATCTTTGCAGTTACACCAAATTTTACTAAATCTGGATCAGATGCAACAAAAGCCTTCTTGAACCCTTTTGATTTAACAATGCCAGGGATCTCCTGAATTGCACCATGTCCATGATAAGAAATTCCGTTTAACACAAAACGATTTACTGCCATAATAGTTTTCCTCCTTTACATAGCTAGAAACATATTTTATATGCTTTCCACGATGTTTATCATAGCCAATTGTCCCCTTTAAATACAAGGTCGTAAAAAGCATAATCCAGGACCTCAGTTGCAAGTTTTTGAGGTATTGTTTTTATAAATCAGTCCCAGCCGTCTTTGGAGATTAAAAAGTTAATACTTCCTGAATGGATGCATAAAGTCCGTCTATATTTTCTTTTTCTTTTGCAGAAATCTTAATGGACTTTGTAGCCCTTTGATCTGCAAACATTTCTTCTGGCGGAATCCTATCCACCTTATTAAACACTGTAATAATTGGTTTTCCTGAAATGCCAAGTACCGCTAAAGTTTCATACACCACCCGCATATGCTCATCCATATCAATGTCAGAAGCATCTACTACGTGAAGTAATACATCTGCGTACTTTGCCTCTTCAAGTGTACTTCGAAATGCATCCACAAGTTGATGTGGAAGCTTTGAAATAAATCCAACAGTGTCTGTAAAAAGTACCCTTTTCCCATCCGGCATAACACACCGTCTGGTAGTAGGATCAAGTGTTGCAAATAATTTGTCCTCTGCTAAAACATCCGCCTTCGTTAAACGATTTAACAAGGTGGACTTTCCTGCATTGGTATAGCCAATAATGGCAATAACAGGAACCTGATTGTTCTGTCTTTGCTTACGATTTGTTTCACGTACTTTTTTAATGTCATTTATTTCTTTGCGAAGTCGGCTCATTCGTTTTTGAATGGTACGTCTGTCTGTCTCAAGTTTGGTTTCACCAGGACCTCTTGTTCCAATTCCACCACCTAGTCTCGACAGTGCCTTTCCCATTCCTGTTAAATGAGAGGAACGATAGGCAAGCTGAGCCATTTCTACCTGAATTTTACCCTCTTTTGTTTTGGCATGAGCTGCAAAAATATCTAAGATTAACATGGTACGGTCTATAACCTTACACTCTGTAATATCTGATAAATTTCGAAGCTGTGCCGGTGAAAGTTCATCATCAGAAATCACCGCATCCGCATCATAAGCCTCTATGAGACTTCGAAGTTCTTCTGCTTTTCCAGTGCCAATATATGTTGCTGAATTGGGATGTGGAAGGGTTTGAATTACACGATACACCCCTTCTGCTCCCGCTGTATCTAATAAACGATCTAATTCATCTAATGAAGCATTCGCCTTTCCTGTATCTCCGTCAGATACTGCAATTAAAATATATTTCTCTTTTTCCAAAATCTTTCCTTACTAACGCACTACTACGGCGGTACCACTAGCGGTTACCATAAGCATTCCATTATCTGTACCAAGTACTTCATAATCAATGTCTACACCGATGACAGCATTTGCCCCTAAAGCAGCTGCACGCTGTTCCATTTCCGCAATGGCGTTTTGTCTTGCTTGAATTAATTCTTCTTCGTAAGTACCAGAACGACCACCAAAGAAGTTTGATAGACCAGCTACCATGTCTTTAATTACATTTACGCCGGCTACTACTTCTCCAAATACAATGCCCTTGTATTCAGAAATTTCATGCCCCTCAATACTGGGAGTAGTTGTTGATATCATATTCTTCTCCTTTCCTTTATAAACCCCAACAAAACTCACTAGCTGTAGTTTACCATATCCTGTTATTTTTTTCACTAAAAAGGCGAGGCCTTTCGCCTCGCCAAACAAAACTATTTTATTTAAATTCCACGATAAAAGATACCAGTCCATCGGCACACTCTACCCGAATAACAGCACCCATTTCATCGGCTGCTGCCTTTGCAATTGAAAGTCCTAGTCCATAGTGCCCATTTTCTTCTACACGGGACTCATCCACCTTATAGAATCGCTCAAATAAATGTTTTTTATTTTCCTCTGAAATAGCATCCCCTGTGTTGGATATCACGAGTTTTTTCTTTCCCATTTTTTCAACAAGAGATATCCTGACCATTCCAGGAGTCAAACAATGACTGACTGCATTGTCTGTTAATACCGTAATCAGTTTTTGTAATAAATCAGAGTTTCCATGAACGAAAATATCCTCCGGAATCTCATAGGAAAATTCCACTCCTCTTTCATAAGCAGATGCTTCAAAAGGAAGAATCACCGCCTCACAAACAGAGGATAAATCCACCTCTGACATTACAATTGTTGCCGACTCAATTTTTGCCAGATCTAATAACTGACATACCAGAGAATACATGCGGTCATTTTCATAAGAAATATTCTCAAGCCACCGATTTGGTTCACTTTCTCTTTTCAGTACCTCTAAGTTTGCACTGATAGCAGAAATAGGTGTCTTTAATTCATGACCTGCATCAGATATAAACTGCTTTTGTTTTTCATATCCTACTTCAGCAGGTTTCATAACCCATTTTGCCAAAGCAAAGGAAAGGAAGAATAACACCACAATAGAAACTGCACCAAATATAAGCATATTCTTTACTAAATAAGAAATGGTACTATCATAGGCTGCTGTATCCATCATAGTAACTAAAATGTAATCATCTCCATAGGTTACCAAAGATGTAACATTTTTCCCCTGATGAAAGGCAGTATCATCGTTTAAAAGCTTTGTGGCAAATTCCACTAACTCCTCATCACTAAAGGGAGATGAGGAATCATTAAAATACTCCTTTACATTACCATCCGTATCAAAGGCCACTGCATAAAAAGTAGAAATCTCATATAAATGAGAGGTGGTACTAAAATCTGGTGGTGGATCCGGAAGTTCTGGTAACTCTCCATCCTCTAAGTCCTCTAAATCCGGTGGTGGCCCGATTTGCATAGGGAATCCACTTTGCTCATAGGAATCAGCAAATACCTGAAGCATTTCCTTATTTTCTTTTTCCGTTTGAATTGTGGTGGTGAGATATATGATAAGAAGAATTCCTCCTATTAACAATATCAACACACTCATTATCATCGCCACAAAACGTCTATTGGATTTTGGCATTTTCTTTTCCCCTTAGCTCATATCCCATACCACGGACAGATTTAATCTGCACATCCGTTTCTAAGAATTTTAGTTTTCTTCTGGTAAAGGACATATATACTTCTACATTGTTATATTCGGCTTCATTATCATAACCCCAGATTTTAAGAGCCAGTTGTTCCTTTGAAATAATATTTCCTTTATTATTCATAAGATATTCCATTAAACGAAACTCTTTTTCCGGAAGTCGAATCTCTTTCCCGGTTTTTGTACAGCTAAGTAATAATTTCTTGGAATCCAGACGTAAGTCTCCAACACATAAAATGCCATCCTCCACTGCTGCCTTTGA
>JAIKXK010000301.1 GCA_024684155.1 Lachnospiraceae bacterium
ACCAGACAGTGGGAGCTCTAGTAGTATTTTTTCCAATATGTTAGATGGCAGCCTTATGGCAATGGCAGCAGGAACCGTATTTATTATTGTAATTGTTGCAATTGTAATTGCTATTATTATTGATATCTTTTTATACAACCCACTTGAAATGGGTTCAAAGAGATTTTTCTTTATGAACCAGAAGGAAAATGCCGAGGTAAAAGAAATTGTATATGGCTATGATCATGGCTGGAAAAACGTTGGTACTATTTTATTCTTCAGAGATTTATATACCTTCTTATGGGCTTTATTATTCATCATTCCTGGTATTGTAAAAGCTTATGAATATCGAATGATTCCTTATATCTTAGCTGAAAATCCTGAAATGAGAAAAGAAGATGTTTTTGCTTTAAGCAAACGTATGATGACAGGGGAAAAATGGCATAGCTTTGTATTGGATTTATCCTTTATTGGATGGCATATTTTAGGTGTTTTAACCTTAGGTATTGTAGAAATTTTTTGGACACTTCCATATCAGTCATCTACCAATGCAACACTTTATGAAGCATTAAAATACTTAAAGTTAAATAATCCGGGCAACAATTACAATGATGGATTTGCTCAGGCAAATCCAACAGGGAATCCTACAACAGAAGCTTCTAGTTTTACAGAGGAAAATCCAGTGGGAAACACACCAGAAAATACCACAGAAAACGGCGGGGTTTCTGATGAAAATCATGATGAATAAAACCCACGAAGAGAATGAATTTCTTTCATTTTGAAAGGGGTTTTATTTCAAAAAAAATAGTGCTATATTCAAGTTAAGAAGAGAAGAGATTATATTCGATGATGTATAAATTGTTTTGTTTGTCAGCGTCGCTGAGAAGGGAGGCACTTATGCTATTATTTGAAAGTCCTACACTATTTGAGATGAATCGAGAGAATAACACCTTGGATACGTCTATGAAGGATAAACTTCATAAGGATCGTGAACGTATTCAGTTTATCGAACGTGAAATCAAAAATGAGTGGAGCTGGTTCAAATTGGTAAAACCGGTATAATCAAAATTGAATAGGGGCACATATGAAGTGTAGACAAGGCTTAACCTTTTGGTTAAGCCTTTTTATTTTGGAAAATTTGTCATAATCCTTTAAGACATATGAAAAAGTTTTGGTAAACCTATTGACATCTTCTGTTTATGGGTGTATATATAACACATAAACAGTTATAACAGATTAGGCCTATATATCTGGTATAACTCTCTTAAGAGAAATAAATGCATTTAGAAACAGAGGTATTATTATGAAAATAATGCAGAATTCAGGAGTGCCCATTTATCAGCAAATAGCAGATCAATTTCGGGCAGACATTTTATCAGGTAAGATGAAAGAGGGAGAGTTCTTACCAAGCATAAGAGGACTGGCAAGAGAACTAAAGATATCCGTAATTACTACAATGAAGGCCTACGAGATGTTAGAAGCGGAAGGATTAGTAACAGCAGTTCAGGGAAAAGGGTTTTTAATTAACGCTCAGGACAATGAGCTTCTTCGGGAGCAGCATCTTCGAAATGTAGAAGCTGCATTAACAGAAGCCATTCAATCAGCAGAGATTGCAGGTCTTTCTGACAAAGAGTTAAAGGATACCCTAAATACCTTATTAATGTTGAAAAAAGAGGAGCAATAAGGAGGAAGTATGAATACTCAATACATTATTTCAGGAAACAATATACGAAAAGAATTTAAAAAGTTTACACTAGATCTTCCTGAACTTAAAATTCCAAAAGGGTATGTAACTGCTTTAATCGGAGAAAATGGGTCTGGCAAATCTACTCTTTTAAATATTTTATCTGGAATCCGTATGGATTTTAAGGGACAGGTAGAATACTTTGAAGGAATCAACTCTGTAGATGCAGAGGGAGTAAAGGAAAGAATTGGTTTTGTAACACCAAACGATTACTATTTTCCAACCTGGACCATTCAGCAGATCGAGGAATTATCTTCTTTATTATTTGAAAACTTCTCCAGGGAAGAATTTGTTTCTTTGTTACAGGAGTTGGATGTACAAACCGAGGGCTTTGGAAAGAAGCAAAAAAAGATTTCAGAGCTCTCTGATGGTAACCGGATGAAGGTCATGTTAGCTGGAGTTCTGGCTAGAAAAACTGAACTTTTGATTTTAGATGAGCCAGCTTCACCACTTGATCCTTTAATGAGAGAAAAACTTTGTGATTTAATTCGGACCTATATGGAAGATGGAGCTGGAGAGCGAAGTGTATTTTTCTCTACTCACAATGTAACTGATATGGAAAATGTGACAGATTACTGCATTATCATGGAAGATGGAGCTATTGTAGAAGAAGGGTTTGTAGAAAACTTAAAAGAAAAATATATCTTAGTAAAAGGAGAATTAGATTCCTATGAAAAGACAATTCCTCATTTGGTGTCTGCAACAAAATCAAGTTTTGGTTTTGAAGGATTGGCATTAACAGAAAAGATGGACGCCTTATCGGGATTGAACTTAGATTTTGAGACACCAACACTATCCCAGATGTCTGTAGGCATTATGAGAAACTATTCCAAGGTGGTATAGGAGGGTATGATGAAAAAGAGTATAAGTAGAATCAATGCCCTGTATCCCAAAATCTATCAGGGACTGATGTTTATTGGACTACCGGCTTTACTGTTAGTACTTATGGGAATATATGGGATTACTGCAGCAGGGGATCTTTCCAATAGCGTGTTTTCAATGCTTGGCCTTCCCATTATGGTTGTGTATATAGCAGAGGCCTGGGCAGATGGAATTGTATTTGGAAACTTTTCCGGAGGTGTAAAAGCATTCTATTTCAATTATTTTATGAGT
>JAIKXK010000304.1 GCA_024684155.1 Lachnospiraceae bacterium
GAAGAAATCAATAAAACCTTTGAAGAAAAAACAGGTGTGGAAATACCTGATAAGATTTCAACAGAGGGTGGCACCATATTACTGGTAGAGGATAATTTACTTAATAGAGAAATCGCCCGGGAAATTTTAGAAGAATCCGGATACACGGTAAAGGAAGTAGAAGATGGTGATCTTGCTGTGGAAGAGATGATGCGTGCAAAACCCGGGGATATTGATTTAATCCTGATGGATATTCAGATGCCAACCATGAATGGCTATGAAGCCACGAGAGAAATTCGTAAACTTAAAATAAAAGAAATAGCAGAAACACCTATTGTTGCTATGACTGCGAATGCTTTTGAAGAGGATAAACAAAAGGCAAAAGAGGCAGGTATGAACGGATTTATTACAAAACCTGTTATGATAGATAAATTGAGGAAAGAACTTGAAAAACACATATAGTTGATGAATGTATCAACGAAAATGCTGATGGTGGAAATTGCAAAAGTCAGTAAATTCCGAAAAGTATAATAATTGTGCAAATGTGGATAACTTGGCCGGCTTTTTGGGGATAAAACCGTAAAAAGATTTTGTTGAAATTTGAGCCAACTAAGTTTTCCACGTTATCCACAAGATAAGGGGTGTTTATCCACGAAGTAAGGTAAATACTAGGAGGAACGAAGTTTATATGTTGAGTAAATTGTTCAATAGTCGAAAACAGCAAATCTTGTACTACATAGGTATGTCCGCTGCTGTGATACTAACAACTATGTATATGATTTACACCCTACACAATGATGAGCTAGGCTTTTTCGAAATTCAGGGTTACGAATTTATTATTCGAGACATTCCTATGATGTTTTTGGTAAGTCTATGGGGATTTGTACCTGCGATGATTTCCTTTGCTATTTTGTTAATTCATAGTTTGGCCTTTGATGTAACAGCAGCTTATGAAGTTAGTGTGTATTTGATTGGAGCATTTTTGTTCCAACAGTTCATAGTTCATAAGTGGTATCAGAAAAAGACCTTGTCTGTATTAGCAATTATTATTACAGCTGTGTCCTTGGGAGGAGTCTGGAATCTTGTAGAAGCTATTGCCTCTCAGCAAGGACTTTTATCCATTGATATGGGAACCTATGCATCCTATATTATGGGAACTTTGCCAGAAATCGTAGTAGCTGTAGTTACAATGTGGTATTTATATAACAAAACTCCAGAGTCAATCAAAAAGATATTCTTTATAGGATTCTTATATGATGATAGTGAAATGAATGAAGATATCTTTATTTATCAACAGCAGTTAAACAGTCGCTTGTCTCAGAAATTGACGGGAATCATTGTTGCAGAGGCAGTATTTTTAGGAGTGGCTTCTACTGTTTTTTGTTCTGAGTTAATTCCTTCTATGGCAGATAATATTCTAGGTACAGATACGACGGAAGTAACCTATGATTGGGATGCCAGAGATGATAATATGGCAGATGATTCAAATACTTCCGAGGAAACTCAAAACTCAGATGGAGGATCAGAAAACAGTGAAGGTAGTTCTACCAGTAACGGCTCATCCAGTGGCGACGTAGAAACAAAGATGCGATTTTTGCTCAATAATGCTGGTGTAGCTTTTATCGCCAAGATGATGATTTTAATGTTAAATGTTTCAGTGCCATTAATAGTTCTCGCAAATGCTTTTGTGCAAAATCGTGTTGCACGTCCTATTATAGCCATGTCTCATACACTTCAAAATTTTGCCAAGGCATCCCGTGAAGAACAGGATAAAAAGTTAGTCGAAATGTCTCGTATGAACATAAAAGGGAAAGATGAGATAGCGGTATTATATGATAACTTAGCAGAAATGGCCTATGAGATTAACTCATTTGTGGATCAGATTAAACGAGAACAAAAACTTCAGGAAGATTTGCGCGTAGCACAGATAGCCAGTGAAAACAAATCTAATTTCTTAAATAATGTTTCTCACGAAATCCGTACGCCAATTAACGCAGTGCTAGGTTTAGATGAGATGATTCTTCGAGAAAGTACAGAGGAGAATATACGAGATTACGCCAGAGATATTCAAAATTCAGGAAAGACGTTACTTTCTTTAGTAAACGACATTTTAGATTCATCAAAACTAGAAGCAGGAAAGATGGAAATCTTACCCGTGGAATATGATGTCAGCTCAGTGATTAACGACGTGGTAAATATGATTTCAAGTCGTGCCAAGGATAAGAACCTGGATTTTCAGCTACATATTGATTCAAATATTCCAAGTATTTTATTTGGAGATGAAATCAGAATTAAGCAGGTTATGATTAATATTCTAACAAATGCTGTTAAGTATACAGAAGAGGGACAGGTAGATTTTACCTTAGGATATGAAAAAAATTCTGAAGAATCCGTTTATTTAACTTGTTCCGTGAAAGATACGGGAATTGGAATAAAAGAAGAGGATATGAAAAAACTCTTCTCTCGATTTGAACGAATTGATGAGGGAAAGAATCGTACCATTGAGGGTACGGGACTTGGCATGAATATTGTAAAGCAGCTTCTTGCTTTAATGGACAGTGAACTTCAGGTGGAAAGTGTTTACGGAGAGGGGTCAGAGTTTTCCTTTAAGGTAGCACAAAAGGTAGTAAACTGGGATGCCATGGGAGATTACGAAGAGAGCTATCGTAAGGCCATGGAAAATGAACGCTATGAAGAAAGTTTTGTGGCTCCAGATGCCCTTGTTTTAGTAACAGATGATACGGTTATGAATTTGACTGTTATAAAAGCGCTACTAAAAGCTACTAAGGTTCAAATTGAAACAGCAGAAAGCGGATTTGAAACCTTAGATAAGGTACGTCAAAAGAAATACGATATCATTTTCTTAGATCACCGCATGCCTAAGATGGATGGAATTGAAACACTCCAAAAGATGAAAGAGTTAGAGGGAAATCTAAATATAGATACGCCAGTGATTTCTCTTACGGCAAATGCAGTAAGTGGAGCGAGAGAAGTTTATATGGCGGCAGGATTTGTAGATTATCTTTCAAAGCCGATAGACAGTAAAAAATTAGAACATATGCTAATGGAATATCTACCAAAGGAAAAAGTTCTATCTGCTCACGAAGGAGTAGAAGAGGCAGAGAAAGTGGAGATAAGTGAAGTCCCGATAGAAAACGAGATCATTGCTGCTATCAAAGAAATCGGAATTCTTAATTTGGCCGACGCTTATCTAAACTGCGGAGGGGAAGATACTTTCATAGAAGTGTTGAAGGAATACATTGGATCTGCAGAGAAGAAGGCAAATGATATTGAGGGCTTTTGGCAGAGTGCTGACTACAACAATTATACTGTATTAGTTCATGCCCTAAAGAGTTCTTCTAGATTAATTGGTGCAAATGAGTTGTCAGAGGCTGCAAAGGAGTTAGAGGCTTTAGGAAATGAAGCAGAGACCGGAAGTGATGAGGCAATAATATCAATCAATGAAAAAACACCGGATCTCTTAAAGAATTATAGAGATTTGTATGAAGCTCATTTGTTTGTGGCGGATGGTGAAGAAGATGATTCCGATAAACCGGAAATTGATTTAGAAAGCTTAAAGGATGGCATTAATACCATTTATGAATTTGCCCAGGCATTTGACTTTGATTCTGCAGATTCAGTTATGAAAATGCTAGAGATGTATCAGATGCCAGAAGCATATAAAACTGGTATAAAAGAGATAAAAGAAGCATTAGCTGCAGTAGATCAGCAATTACTCATTGAAAAAATAGAAGGATTAGGACTATAATAACAAAGCTAGCATTGAAAGGATGAAATTATGGATAAACGTGTATTACTTCTTTGCTCGGCAGAAACCTTTATGGTAAATGCTATGAGAAAGAACCTTGAAGAGGAACACTATGCAGTAGACGTGATGGTAGCAAATGTAAACGAGCTATCAAAAATGCAGAATCGTCCTCAGATTGTTCTTGTATATATGGATAAGGATGTTGACAAAATGAAAGACGTCCTTGTTTACTTAAAAGACTTGGTTGAAGACGATAGTGAAATCAACCTTGTTTATTTTGTTGGAAATCCCGATGATTTGGAGGTTTCAAAAAAAGTATTTCCGGATCAGTTAGCTGCCGGTTCATTTTTGCGTCCTTTGAATGTAAAAATTTTAGTGGAGAAATTAAATAACGTGGTGGAATCAAACGAATTTGAAAAAGAGAAAAAACATATTTTGGTAGTAGACGATGACGGTACTATGCTTCGCACGCTAAAACTGTGGTTGTCAGATAAGTATACCGTTTATATGGCTAATTCTGGGGTGAATGCCATTTCCCTACTTGCGAAAAATAAAGTAGATTTAATTCTTTTAGACTATGAGATGCCTGTTGTAAATGGGCCTCAGGTTTTAGAGATGCTTCGAAGTGAGCCTTCTACAAAGGATACCCCTGTAATGTTTTTGACAGCAAGAAATGATAAGGAAAGTGTACTTTCTGTTATGGATTTAAAACCAGAAAAGTACTTACTTAAAACTATGCCACCAGATGTTTTAATGAAAAACATCGATGATTTTTTTGCTGAACAAAGAGGAAAAATATAAATAACCAGGAAGAATGTAATAAATGAGTGAAGAAAAAAAGAATGAAAACAAAAGTGTACATGACATTTGCCATAGCTTAAATGAAGGAATGCCAGAACCATCTGGTTTGGTAAGTAAATTCGAAGAGCATTTAGAAAAATATGCAGCAACAGATGTACATGAATTAATTAGTAATCTTATGGAAATATCCAATGATGGAGAAGAAAAATAAAAAATTATCTCAAGTG
>JAIKXK010000375.1 GCA_024684155.1 Lachnospiraceae bacterium
AAAATGCAATTACGATAAAAAAAGAGAAAGAAGTTCTATTAGACACCTATTTTAATGCCTTTTCTATTGGAAAGTGGAAGAAGTATACAGTTGTAGATGATGTAGCGCTTCAGATAAATGTTTCAGGTGAATGTGAGATACAGGCCTACCATTGTGTTGGAACTGCTGATAGAAAAGGCATTAAAATAGGTGTCTAATAGAACTTCTTTCTCTTTTTTTATCGTAATTGCATTTTCTTTTGCATGAAATATACCTTCTCCATGAAAATACATTTCACTTTCATTACAAATCGTTTCGTCCGGCCAGATAAGACTCTGAATGACCATTTCTTTCTCCTTTTAGTTGTTCGCTTTTTTATTCTTATAGTAGGTAACCAATATCATAATCTGATCCCAAAGAGCCTTAAAATCTTTGGTTTTAAAATACATTAAGAAAATAATAAGGTTATATACTAAGGCACAAGTAATTGCCTTACAAATAACTTCAATCCATCCACCCATTGTAAAGTAATTACAAATCCAATAGGTAATCACTCCTGCAAATAACACGCTAAATGCATAAACTACATACTTACCAAAAAATCCTCTTACTGGTTTATGGAATCCATGCTTGTAAGTTACGTATGGTTCTACCCAAAATCCTGTACACAAGGTAGATATTAAGGTACCAAAGAAAATTCCTAGTACTCCAATTTTTTGAACCAAATATAAAGATGCAGATAAATTAATGATAATTTCAAAAATTGGTTTATATCGATCATACCAATATAGTCCCAAGGCATCTCTAAATGTAAGGGTTGTCACACGCATTCCACTTACATAAAAAACAATATTAAACATCAAAACAATTTGCATTGGAAATAAATACTCTTTTCCTGCCCATGCTTCAATAAAAGGATTATACATTACCGTAAAGGCAACGGTAGAAAAACCATATAGCCAAAACCCTAGAAAATTTAATGTTTTATATACATGAAACATGCGCTCTTTTTCTTTAATTGCTCCAAGATTTCCAATACTTGCAGTAAACGCTCCAAACACACCATTTAAAGCCACGTTAATACTATATTGAATCATTTGGTAGTTTGAATATATTCCAACGGTAGTCAATCCTACAAAGGCTGACATAATTAGGTTATCCGTATCATTTACTACGACACTTCCTAGTCGGTGGAAGAACATGGCTCCAATATTTTTATAAACACTGTCTTTCACCTCTTTCGGTGGCATCGCTTTCTTGTTTTCCTTAATATAAGGAAACATTTTTTCAGCCTGTTTTGCCACCACTATATTTGTTAACACATTACAGACAATTTGAACGCCCAAGTACAGCACAAAGTTTTTAAACACAAGAAGAACTACCATCTGTGTTAAAAATTGAATGGTAGTAAATATTGTATTAATGATGGTTCCAATATACTGTTTTTGATGAGCATCTATAATTGCTCTTTTATAACTAAAGAAATAGGAACTTACCGTATTGAATAAATATAGTAAATAAATAATTCTTAAATCTACTAAACCATCATACGTATCGTAGTCCTTTACTAACACTCTTAAAAACGGTACAAGACTAAGGCCTACGACCCCAATAACTCCGGCAACAATACTGTATAGCCTTCGATACATGTTCATCAATTGCTGCTGTTCTAATATATTTCCTTCAGCAACCGGCTTATAAATATGGTAAATCATAGCAGTTCCTATACCTAATTCTGCTAATGATAATACCGTCAAAATATTTCCAAACAGTCCATTAATACCTAAATACACCTGAGATAAGGTGTAGATAAATATTGTTCGGCATATAAATGATAAAACCAGATTGATAGCATGTGATAATTCACTGGCCAGAAAATTAAAAAAAGAATTCTTTGTTCTCATGATTAATTATTTCTCTATTCGAAACTTCCTTCCTGCAATTAACCCCTTTTTCATCACTCCTAAGCGTTGTTTCTTTCCATCTTTTGATTGAAACAACACACGGAAACAATTTAAATAAAAACCCGCATAATAAATTGCCAAGTCTAATACGCCCCTTTTTTTTGCTGTTACATAATCATTTCTGTAAGCATAAAAATAACGATCTACTCTTTCCATATCATCTGTA
>JAIKXK010000093.1 GCA_024684155.1 Lachnospiraceae bacterium
CTTGAACTCATATAGTATAACTGATAAAATCAAAATCGTCTAATAGATATAAATGAGGTAAACAATGATAAAAGATTATCCTTCTTATTTTGAAATTTTTAAATGTGTTGGAGGCAGTTGCAAAGACTCCTGCTGCATCGGCTGGGAATTAGATATTGATGATGAAACCTTTTACAAATACCGCGTAGTAGAAGGCGAATTTGGAAAGAGATTAAATGAACATATGGTAGATGAAAAAGATGCCAAATATTTCCGTCTTAGGGAGAACAAACGCTGCCCTATGTTAAACGACGATAATCTCTGTGATATTATTCTAAACCTTGGAGAAGATGCTCTTTGCACTGTATGTGGCGAATATCCAAGATATTTTGTTGACTTAGAAGGCTATACTCAGATAGATTTAAGCCTGTCCTGCTTAGAGGTTGGCCGATTATTTTTTTCCAGTGCCAATACCTTCTCTTTTAAACGAAAAATAGAAAAGGAAAATAAAACCATATTTATTGCGGATATCAATCAAAAAGAAGATGGCTTATCCACATTAGATCCTTTTCTCCAGGAAGTTATTAAGAAACGTGACAGTGAAATTGCTCTATTACAAAATCGAAGAAAACCCTTTTATCTTCGATTGGAAGAACTAGGCTATCTCAATCGTTTTCGAAGTATCTTTTTCGATTTAAATAAAAATACAGTTTTAGAAATTAAACATGAAATTATTTCCCTCTGTGATGAAATGGAAATTTTAGAAAAGCGTTTTCCTAACTATCTTATGGAGCTTCGACTTTTAAGTGATGATGAATTTTTTGACCTTACATCCGATTTTATAGCGGAACACAACGCCATGTGTGCCGGTTATTTTGAAAAGTTGGCCACCTACCTTATCTTCCGCTACTCTTTGGATGTTTGCTTTCAATGTAAGAGAGAAAATATTGAGAGCTTCATTGATCGGTCTCTTTGTTTAATTTTGTTTTTATCCATGATTCATTGGAAAAGTAATTCCTTTTTCATCGAAGATATTATCGACATCGCCCATCTCTACTCCAAACAAGTAGAACATGATGAAACAAACGTAGATATTTTAAAGAGACTGTAATTTATCAATTTCAAATATTGCTGTACCAAAGGGTGCTAAATCTCCAAATATTTTTTTGGCAGATTTCATCTTTGGTGCAGTTTTTTCTTTATGAGAAAAGTTTTGAACAAACACAAACTTTTTTTCTAAAGTTTCTCTGGTAGTTAAAATCAGTCCCTCTTCTAAAGGAGATTCTACAGGGCAAAATAACTGATGGTGGCGTATAAGAGCTTCTGTAAAATCACAGTAAAACTTATCTTCTGCATCTCCAGCTATCATATAAGCCCAGCCTTTTTTATAGTGTTTTCTTGTAAGAGCTGCATGACCTTCATAAAAATCTCCACGAACTCTCATTAAAACTTCTGCATCTTTTACCTGTATTAATTCAAACAGATTTTTACACTTATAATTCTTAGAAAGACCTAAAGCATTTTCTTCAGGTACAAATTCCTTTTCCTCCCAATCATAAAGTCCATCAATTTCTTCTCTTCGAAGTCCAAACACCTGATGCATATTATAAGGAGTTTCCCCAAGGAAACATAAATCCTCTTCATCTACCACACCGGAAAAATATGTTCCCAGAAGAACTCCACCTTTCGCTACAAAGTTTTCCAACTTTTCTTCAATATGATTGCGGTACATATAAAGCATAGGTGCAGCTACAATTTCATAGGTAGATATATCCCCATCGCAATCTACCACATCTACATCCAATCCCATTTTCTTTAAGGCTTTATAGAACTTTAACACACAGTTCTTATAACCCATATCTTTATTTCTAGGGCCTTGTGCCCCTTCCATAGCCCAACGGTTTTCCACATCATAAATTAAGGCAGCCGTAGCCTTTGTAGTGGAACCTAATAATTCCTTTGGTAAAGATGCTAAATCCATCCCTACCTTTTCTACCTCTTTAAAGACCCTTGTATCCTCTTTTCCATAGTGATCAATCACAGCACCATGAAATTTTTCTGAACTGCCCCTGCTTTGTCGAATCTGGAAATACTGCACGGAGTCAGCTCCATGGGCAATTGCCTGCATGGACTGAGCGTGCAAAAGTCCCGGTTTCTTTAGTTTGGAAACGGACTGCCAATTGGTGGACGATGGGCAACTTTCCATCATTAAATAGGGTTTGTGTTGGAGGGAACGCATGAAATCATGTTGCATGCTGTTGTCCAAAGCCACCGCCATATCATCTTCTTTATACTTATGCCAGGTTGGATAGGTATCCCAGGAAATTATATCTAAT
>JAIKXK010000383.1 GCA_024684155.1 Lachnospiraceae bacterium
TTGCAGGCTTTATATGCCATTGGATCAGGTGGATTGTTTGGCAAAGGATTAGGAGAAAGCTTTCAAAAAAGTTTCGTCCCAGAAGCCCAAAATGATATGATTTTTTCCATTATTTGTGAGGAACTTGGAATTTTTGGAGCAGTCTGTGTCATTGTCTTGTATTTGTTTTTGATTTGGCGACTAATGGTTATTGCCATCAATGCTAAGGATAAAACAGGTGGATTTATTTGCGTAGGAATTATGGTTCATATTGCCCTTCAGGTAATTTTGAATATTGGCGTTGTGACAAATACCATTCCAAACACAGGTATTACCCTTCCTTTTATTAGTTATGGAGGAACTTCAATTGTAATACTTTTGTCGGAAATGGGATTGGCTCTTGGAGTTTCAAAATATATAGAACCGAAGTAAGTTTATGACAAAGAGAAAAAAAGTAGTAGAAGAAAAAATAAAAAAGCGAAAAAAAGCAGTTTTTCGTACATATTTTTTACATATATTTATGGCTCTAGCAATTATTTTGGTGGCAGGAGTATTGATTATTGGATTTTTCTTTAGTGCCGATAAGGTGACTTTTTCAGGGAATACGATTCTTTCTGATTCTGAGCTGGCTGGTTATTTGTTTACGGATAAGTATTCCAATAATACAGTGTATTGCTGGGGAAAGAATTTGTTATGCCCAAGAGAAGATATTCCATTTGTGGAATCTGTAAAGATGAAATTAAAAAATCCAAACACTTTACAGGTGATTATAAAAGAAAAAACTTTTGTGGGAAGAATGACGGATTCGGAAGGAAATAACGTATACTTTGATTCGGAAAACAATGTAAAAGAAGTTTCTACCACGTTACTTGATAGTGTTGTGGAAGTGACTATGGAGGATGTGGAACTGTCCGGTCTTTCGGTAGGAGATGTGCTTCCACTAAAAACAAAACGAAAAAGAGAACTTTCAAATCTATTTCGATATTTAGAAGAACAAAGTATTTCAGTCTCGAGCATACATTTTACAGATGAAGGTGGTATTACCATAAATTATAAAAATATTTTAATTAATCTGGGTACTTCATCGAATTTAGAGGCAAAGATATTGCGACTACGATACATTTTGCCGCAGATAGAAGACCAGTCGGGAACACTACATCTTGAAGATTGGTCAGAAGGAAATCGAGATATTGTGTTCGAGAAGAATGAGTAAAAAATGTTCAAAAATATAAAAAACTCTTGAAAATGGGTTGATAAATTGCCTAAAAAACCTTATTATAGTTAAGAGTTTTATTTTGAAAAAAGACTACATATTAGATTGTGATCAATAATGAGGAGGATGAACCCTTGGTTGAACTTATTCCCGAAGAGAATGGCGGAAATGCACGAATTGTTATCATTGGTGTAGGTGGCGGCGGAAACAACGCTATCAACAGAATGGTTGAGAAAAATATTACAGGCGTTGAATTAATCGCTGTTAATACAGATAAACAGGTTTTAGATTTAAATAAAGCACCTAAGAAGATTCAGATTGGCGAGAGAGAAACTCACGGACTAGGTGCTGGCGGAAATCCAGAAGTTGGAGAAAGATCTGCAGTAGAGAGTGAAGAAGAAATTCAGTCCATATTAAAAGGTGCGGATATGGTATTTGTTACCTGCGGTATGGGAGGTGGTACTGGAACAGGTGCTGCTCCGGTTATTGCTAAGATGGCAAAGGAACAGGATATTCTTACCATCGGTATCGTAACAAAGCCTTTCTCTTTAGAGCAGAAGTTTAGACGTGCTCGTGCGGAAGAAGGTATTGAGAAATTAAAAGCAGCTGTGGATTCACTTATTGTAATCCCTAATGATAATGTACTTGCTATTTCAGATCGAAAGACCACATTTAACGACGCGTTTGCAAATGTAGATGAAGTATTGCAACAGTCCGTTAGAGGTATTACCGATTTGATTAACGTTGCCGGTACTGTAAACCTTGACTTTGCAGATGTTCAGACTGTTATGAAAGACAAGGGTATGGCTCATATCGGTATTGGTATGGGTAAAGGTGATTCTCGTGCACTTGAAGCTGTACAGCAGGCAATTTCATCACCTCTTTTGGATACAACAATTGAAGGCGCAAGCCATATTATTGTAAATCTTTCTGGTAACATTGGATTATTAGATTATCAGGAAGCATCTCAGTATATCGAGGACTTAACAGGAGAAGATACCAATGCATTTATGGGTATTGTAGAAGATCCAAATGCAGAGGATGAAGTAATAGCTACCATTATTGCTACAGGTCTTCCTTCAGAAGAAGAATCTGTACAAAGTAGTGTATTTCCAGGATTGAATTATCCTGGTACCGGTTCTTCTGCACAGAATAGTGCATTTAGAGCAGCTACAAATAGAGTTCAGACAGCACGTGCACAAAGCGTTGCTTCCAGACCTACAACAACTGCTACACAGACAATATCAACACCGGTTCAGCCTACAGTAGCTCCTACACCTTCTACACCTAGCATGCAGAGCACACCAGTTCAGCCACAGGGTCAGTTTGGTGCAATTCAGAGACCTGCACAGCCTACGAGTACTGTTAAGGAAGAAAACATTAAGGTACCGGATTTCTTGAAGAACACAAAAAAATAATATAAAATTTTTTGAGGAGTCAGCGGGAAGCTGGCTCCTTTTGTTTTTAAGGGGGAATTATTATGAAGATACAATTCTTAGGGGCAGATCATGAGGTAACAGGAAGCTGTCATTATGTAGAGGTAGGACATCGGAAATTTCTAGTGGACTGCGGAATGGAACAAGGACCGGATTTGTATGAAAATCAGGAAATTCCAGTGACGCCTTCTGAAATTGATTATGTATTTGTAACCCATGCGCATATTGATCATTCAGGATTGCTTCCGCTTTTATATTCCCACGGCTTTCGAGGATCTATTTTTTGTACTCAGGCAACCATGGAACTTTGTCAGATTATGTTAAAGGATTCAGCTCATATCCAGGAGTTTGAAGCAGAATGGAAGAATCGTAAAGCAAAACGTGCCGGCAAGCCGGAAGTGACGCCTATGTATACAGTGGAGGATGCTGTAAATACCATGCAGCTATTTAATCCATGTCGCTATAATGAGGAGTATGAAATCTGTCCAGAGATTTTCGTGCGTTTCATTGATGCCGGCCATCTTTTAGGATCGTCAAGCATAGAGTTTATCTTAAAAGAAATGGATGAAGATGGATATGACGGACAACAGGAGCGAAAAGTTGTTTTTTCTGGTGATATTGGAAATCCAGGAAGACCGTTGATTAAGGACCCTGAGTATTTTCATGAGGCAGATTATATCATTATGGAATCTACCTATGGAAACAGAGAACGGGGAGATTTACCAGATTTTGGTCAAGCACTGGCAAAGGTGTTAAAAGAAACCCTAGATCGTGGTGGGAATCTTGTAATTCCAGCATTTTCCGTTGGTCGTACCCAGGAAATGCTTTACTTTTTACGTCATATCAAGGAAGAACATTTAGTGGAAGGCCATGATAATTTTCCTGTATATATGGATTCTCCTCTGGCAGTGGAAGCTACCAATGTTTTTAATAAGAATATTATGGAGTGCTTTGATGAAGAAGCTATGGATTTGGTAAATCGAGGTATTAACCCTATTACCTTTCCGGGGCTTCGAATAGCAGTGTCTCCGGATGAATCTAAGATGATTAATTCCGATAAACAGCCAAAGGTAATTATTTCTGCATCAGGAATGTGTGAAGCAGGTCGTATCAGACATCACCTTAAGCACAATCTTTGGAGAGAAGAATCCACGATTTTATTTGTTGGATATCAGGTACCTGGAACTTTGGGACATCACTTATTATCAGGAGCTACAGAGGCAAGGCTGTTTGGTGAAACAGTATCTGTAAACTGCCATATTGAAAATCTTCCTGGCATTAGTGGTCATGGTGACAAAAAAGAACTTTTAAAATGGGTGGGATGTTTTGAGAAAAATCCTCCAAAGAAAGTATTTGTGGTACATGGTGATGATGAAAGCTGTGAAGCCTTTGCTAAATCAGTAAAAGAGACCTATGGATTTGATGCCTATGCTCCATATTCTGGAGATGGTTTTGATTTAATTTCAAATCGTATGATTGCAGAAGGAAGTAAGGTTGCAAAGGAAAAGAAGAAGTCATCTATTAAGGCAAGTTCTAATGTCTTTGCCCGACTTTTAGCAGCAGGTAATCGATTAATACATGTAATTGAAAAATGTGAAGGTATGGCAAATAAAGATCTGGCAAAATTTGCAGATCAGATTACAGCGCTAAGTGACAAGTGGGACCGGTAGGGACGGTTCTACTGTCTTCAAATGATAGTTTGTCGTGCTCTTAAATATCTACGGGCGGATTGAAATATATTAATTGCTCGTGGATGTCTCTCGGAAACCAATGACACCCACCAGCAATTTGCCTTATAAAAAAGTCCGCCCTCTAGCAGCAAAATTACTTACCTGGCCCACCCTCGCAGACAAAGCAGGGAGCGCTTTCGCTCGTTCCAAATAAACGGAGGATTATTATGAATATTCGTTCTATGACAATAGAAGATTATGCGGATGTATATGAATTGTGGATGTCCTGTGCAGGTATGGGATTAAACAATCTTGATGATTCAAAAGAAGGCATTGCGAACTTTATTACTAGAAATCCAGATACTTGTTTTGTGGCTGAAATTAATAACCATATTGTTGGTGTACTTATCGTTGGTAACGACGGTAGAAGAGGCTCTATTTACCAAACCGCTGTGAATCCACA
>JAIKXK010000066.1 GCA_024684155.1 Lachnospiraceae bacterium
TGCAATATCACAGAATAATTTATTTCAAAAACAGTTCTTCGTTATCTATATTCCACCAATTATTTTTTTAAGTTTTTTGTCATCCTATATTTATCATAAATTCTTATTTTTTAATTATTTTTATCATCACCCATTATTACATACTTCACATAATTTATTATTTCACTGTCTATATTCTTAATTTAACCGCATTTATTCTTTTTAAATTAACTACTTTAATGCTGTTTCCAGCTTATCAACATAATCTAAAATTTCATCATACATCTCCTTAGCATCCATCTTATGATGTATGGTCTGACCACCAAAGCTTTTCCATACTCCATTATGACCATTGATTCCATTTTCAAACTTGATTCCATGGAAGTTTCTCCCAGCATTCTCCCAATCCATAAGATTTACTGTAAAGTCATCAATCAAAATATTAATTCCATCCTGATCCACATAGGAAGCTTTAGAAGATCCACAAGGCACAAAGAACTTCTCCATATCTCCAAGATTCTGATTTTCTAACCAAATCAACTTCTCCCAGGCAGAATGATCATCTTCAAAAACTGCGGAAAGAACTGCAACATGAAACCTCGAATCCTCTTTCATGCGCTGCATAAGTTCAATGATATTTTTCTGCACAGGACGATTCAAAAAATACCCCTTTTCCTCCATCTGTTCTACAGAATCATCTCTTCCGTAAACCGCCTGAACACCATCCATATCAAAATAAATATTCACCTTGTTTTCCATAGAACAATCCTCCTTATTCCTAAAAGCATCTCTAATAAATTTTCAAGTTTACAAAGTTTTTAATCAGGATAACGGACTTGCTTATACCTGCTTTAATCTGTGTAACTCTACTAACTTCTCTATGCTCTCTTTTATCTATGTAGATTATCCTATTTTATGTGTCCAAAAAAACGGACTCTTGTTTCCCCTTAAACTTCCTTTAAATGAATTTTTAAATGCTTGTTTTTGCTTGCAACTACGATTGCAAACTAGCAGTTACTTTTTCACTTAAAGCCCCTTAAACTTATAATTGAAAATAAGGTTCTTACATCAGAATCATAATAAAAAACGAAGTCTTATAAGACGATTCCAATAGTTCGGTTAGAATCCAGCCATTAAACATCGACACATAAAACTTCGCTTTTTATTTATATATTTACAGGTTTGTCACCACCATAGCAATTCCTGAGATTGCTAAAAAAATGATTACCAATCTTTTTGCCGTTTTTTCATTTAAAAAACTACTACTTTTCATTCCAAGAAACAGCCCCACAAGTGCAAACGGGAACAACATTAAAGAGTGCTCCATACCAGAAACTGTTATGATTCCAAGCACACCATAAAGAATCATTCGAAATGTATTTTCTACAATAAACACCGCTGAAATATTTGCCTTAAACCCACTACTGGAATCCGTTACTCTTCCAATATAGGCAGCCAATAAAGCACCTACTCCATATAGTCCACACATTATACCAGATAAAATTCCGATAAACCCTAACACACCTTTTGATTCTTTGATTTGAATTGCTTTTTCTTCCCGTAAAAACATTTCAATAGAAAGAAGCACAACAATGATTCCAAATATAATCTTAATCAAAGTTGCATCTACATTTTTTAAAAATAACGCCCCTGGAATACTTCCTGCTAAAACCAATAGTGCCAAAGGAACCCACACTTTTTTATTTAATTCTTTTCTATTTTTCCACGTTAGAATAATATTTGTTGGATACCCTAACACCACCTCCACTGGTGAGATTGCAATATTGTTTGTTCCAAATCCTAAAATCGAAGTAAACACCAAAGTGTTTGCAAATCCACATAATCCTTTCACGTAAAAAGCCGCTAGCGTTGCTAATATCCACATACCCATTTGTTTTTCCTACTTTCCTCTCAAGTCAACGTTTCTAATTATAGCACTTTCTTGCTTTTATTCTAGAGAGATTTTATATGGACTATTTTTATTAATTAACTGTTAAAATCCAGAAATTACTTTTAGTAATTTTTCACTTCCTTTGTAATATTTTGAACTTTTCCGATACTATTTATCGTTTTGAGCTTTCTTCGATACTGTTTATCGTTTTGAACTTTTTCGATACTGTTTATCGTTTTGGGCTTTTTCGATACTGTTTATCGTTTTGGGCTTTTTTGAATTTATTTTGATATTATCTGTTCGATCACTCTCCTTACTTGCTTTGTATTTAGTGGCACTTCCATACTTTCAAATGTAACAAATAAATCTTTCCCTAGAACAATTCCGTTTTCTTCATACAAGTTTATTTTTTTCACAAACTGTTCTGCATACTCCGGATTATCCATCATTCCAAAATGCTCAAGATACGATATTTCTCCAGATTCTATATTTAACGTCGTAAAATCTGGATAAATTATCTTTTTAAAACCACTTATTTTCACTTCCAATGGTCGTTCATATTTGTAAAGCAACTTATCACTATACTGATTAAGTGCATTCGCAATAATTACCTCTGACTTTGAGCGCACCATTTCTTTTTTATCTGTTTCAAATATCTTCAACTCGTCATTATAACTATTCTCTTGGATTTCTTCCGTCATCCATTTCTCTAATATCGCTATCCTGTTATCTTCATATAATTCCAGTGGAATATCTTTTAACTCGCCTATCTTTTCATAACCTCTTTCCCTAAAATCTAAATCATATCCTTCAAGAAACTTATCAATTAACATCAGATTTTTCCGAATACTTTTTATAAAAAGCTGATCATATTTTTTCTGTCCCAGTTGCTTTAAAGTCTTTTTATCTTTTTTAGAAATGTACTCTCGTATACATTTTCCGTCTTTATCTTTATATTGTTTTGTATAGTATTCATGGTGATATTTTTTCTCTTTAAGCATATTTCCTGGTGGTGCATTTTGCAGACTATCTTCTAACTTCACTAATATCAACTCATATTGTTGTTTAACCTGTTCTAATTCACGATAAATCTTACTTTCATTCATATTCATTTTCCTCCTTTATTTCTATTTTTCCCTTTTCATAACTTACTTTTTCGGGACCTTCTGACTTTTCTTGGATTTCTTGGATATTGTCCGAAGGTTCTTCAATTCACTTTTCGGGACCTTCTGACTTTTCTTGGATTTCTTGGATATTGTCCGAAGGTCCTTCAATTCACTTTTTGCGACCTTCTGACTTTTCTTTGATTTCCTGGATTTTGTCCGAAGGTTCTTCAATTCACTTTTTGCGACCTTCTGACTTTTCTTGGATTTCTTGGATTTTGTTCGAAAGTCCTTCAATTCACTTTTTGCGACCTTCTGACTTTTTTGACTTTTTTATAAAAATATTAGAACTTTATTAGTAATCCTATTGTAACGAGGCAGGTTTTAAATCTCAATTAAAATTCTATTAACAATTTATTAAAAATTTATAAACTCTAACAATAAAAGCGGAGCATCAAAGCCCATACCCTTTGTTAAACCATAAGTCTGACAAACAGGCAAGCTTTAATGCTCCGCATCCCCCTCATTACAACTTGTATTTCTTATTAACTCCCCTTCGTTAGCTTATCTCTATCCCGCTAACTCCATCGAGTTAATCTATTTTGTTTCTTTCAACTCCATCGAGTTAATCTTTTTTCTCACTAACACCGACAGGTTAATCTATTTTCTCTCTAACACCGATAGGTTAATCTAATTTTCCACCAACATCGGCGAGTTAATCTATTTATTTCTCACAATTTATATCCTACTATTTTATATGATACTTTTCCAGTAAAATTTAAAAATATTTATTTTCTACCAAAACAGCATTTTACTCTTGGCATTCATTATTTATATCCATTTTCCTGGGTGAACACCGGAGGCCAATAAGGCAAGGGTGTTTCTGTCAGTCTCGTCTTAAAGTCACAATAATCGCCGTCTTCAAAGCAGGTATGTTCACGCATTAATGGCAAACCCAACATACCAAACATAACATAATCTAAATTACATAAGTAAGGCATGTATTCTTCATATCCATGTTCTCTCGCAAACACAGAAAGAGGACAATATAAATTATGATAACTAATATCGCAGCCTTTTTCTGGTGGAATCTGAGTTTTCGTTATAAAGCTGCCGGGATTTTGTTTGACGTTCTCCTCGTTCTTTGCATCTTTTTTCAGCAAAAGCTTGTTCACAAAATCTGTCTTTGAGAACACCATCTTTACAATAGGTTTTACAAAACCAGGAATACGACTCATTTTACGTTCATATGAACACACCATAAGATATCCAGTTTCTTCCAATGAAACGCCATAAGTTTTTAACACTTCACCCATGGATACAAAGCCAAAGGCACCAGTTAAATTCTTTGTTCCACTAGACTCATCGCCTCCGATATAAGGAAATTCTTCTAACATGTTCTTCTCATAATGAGTCCAAATTTCATCAAAGATTTCTTGAAAATTTTTCTTTGTTTTTTCTTCTAATTCCTTGGAAATAAGTTTTAAATATCCCAATAAATCTTTCTTAAACTTGTCTCTATTATTAGAATAATATTTGTGCATACTCATCTCACTCCCCAAATCATAATAATAACAAACCGCATTTCTGATGATTTTCTCCAGGTTAAAACTATTTCTAACCGCCTATTCTTTTGATGTCTCCCACACATTTTCTACCCAATCAAGAAGTTCCCTTTTCAAGGCTTTTCGATCAGATAAACACTCTTTTGGACGTTGTCGTTCTGTTTTAAAAGCTAGTTTATAAAACCAAGGTATCTCGGTTGCCATCATGTGGCTCACATGTTCAAAAGAAACGTGCCGAAAACTATACGAAAACCCTGCTGCCTTTAAACGTTCTTCCATCAAACATGAGCTCTCATAGGATGGCCAAATTTCATCGTGTTTTGAAGATAAAAACAAAATTGGCGCAGTTATCTTTTCAATAGGAATTATAGTTTCTGGTGTTATGTCTTTTTCCTTGTTGAAGGTAATGATGTGCAGTTCTTTTTCCTTTAACAACATTTTCCCAATATGAAACTCTCGGCTCTTATATGGAGCAAAAGGAATTTCCCTTCCATTATAACTCCAACAGGACGTTCCCGATGGATGTTTGTTTTTACCAGAGCCAGCTAATCCTTCGCTAATAAAATAAGATGGCACTCTTGCCACAACACATGAAATTTCCGGAAACATGGATGCTGCCAAAAGTGCCAGCTCACTTCCCTTTGAGGTACCGTCAATTCCAATATTTTGATACCCCATCTTTTTTAACCAGCAAATGGCTCGTTCCACATATTCTATTGGAATCCGACTAAGTTCTTTCGGCGTTTCTTTTGTTCTAAACAAACCCAAAGCCAAAGCTGCTATTTGATTTTTTTCATAAAATTCTGCGGTCTTTTTTGTCAAAGTCATTCCACCATTAGACCCTGACATTACAATCATGACTTTTTCTTTTGTGTCATCTGCGGAAAAAAGAATCCCTTCGAATCCTTCATTTTTTACTGATGTAAATTTTATCATTACATCACCCCTATTTAGATTTATAGAAATCTCCCACTATTTTTTATAGCAAAGTCTCTGCGCGATGCGCGATATTTTGTTTAAAATTCATAACATCGTGATCATATTCCATATCCATATATGCAGAGCGGATTAAAAAATCTGCAGTTGCTTTATTGTTTGCAAATGGAATGTCGTAAACCTGAGCAATACGCATAAGTGCTTTTACATCTGGATCATGAGGAGCAGCTGTCAAAGGATCTGAGAAAAAGATTACGAAATCAACTTTTCCTTCTACAATCTTTGCTCCAATCTGCTGATCTCCACCAAGTGGACCAGAGTTATATCCACGAACTGGAAGTCCTGTAGCATCTGTAATCATACGAGCTGTTGTTCCTGTTCCACAAAGGAAATGATTCTTTAATGTTTCTGCATTTTCTTTACACCACTCAATAAGCTCAGCCTTTTTTCCATCATGAGCAATGAGGGCAATGTTTTTTTGTTTTCCAATAGTAAGTGTTATTGTGTCTGTCATGTTGTCTCCTTTTCATCTTCTATTTAAGTACTAATCAAAAATAATTCGATTATTTCTTACACATTTCATCTCTCATATTTTACCACATCAGAAATATTAATTATGTGTAAAGCAAACAAATTTTATGTAAAAATTTTTCAGTTGCAAAGACAGACTTTTTTCACTTCTTCATACCATTCCTTGGGATGAACGAAAAAGAATTCTTCATGTTCATAATCCTGACGACAAATATCCGGCTGTTTAAAGTGTTTTAAATATTTCTTTTCATATTCTTTTCCCATTTTCGTTGCATAAAAAACATGAATAATTGTTCCCGGAGTTTCAATTTCGTCTCCTACTTCAGTTACTAAGTCAGAGTAAAATTGATTACAAATACTTTCTTTTTTTACAAAAGGCATCCCTTTTCCATCACCTGTAAATACCGCCATTAATGTATTCATGTACTTACGTTTTTCTTCTGGCGCTTTATTAATCTTATTTTGTAGAAACTTAGGGATTTTTCCATCACAAATAATTTGCGGCAATATTTTACCTATAATAAATGTCTCAAATTTTGCGAGAACAGGACCTGCCTGATCCATATCTGAGCTCCCAATGATAGCATGGTCTATATGGATATTTTTTCTTCCAACTAAAAGACTCACAAAGGAACCACCCAAAGAGCACCCATAGGCTGCACAGATTTTTCCATCAAATTGACTTTGAATATACTCTTCTATCTTTTTTGTCTCTGTCAACATATCTGGGAAAATGGTTTCTTCCGTCTCGTCAAATCCATCATAACTAACTGCTACCACATAAAAACTTTCCTGCAATAACGGAATATGTTTTTCAAAATTCAACTTCCAATGGCACGATGTTCCCGGCAAAAGTAGAATAACTGGCTTTTCTCTTTCACCAAACTCATAAAATTTCAACCTACTCAATTCCTATTTTATATTTGATATATCTATATCATACCACTGTTCAGGTATGTTGAAGCAAAAAGTTTGGATATCCTAACATTTTATTTTCTCACATTCTACTTTCTATAATCGCTTATATTTTCAGACCTCTCTTTACCCTACCTTTATTATTACTTATTTTTCCCTTACTTTTTATGTTTCTTTCTGTATTCTAACGGGGTACATCCAAATTCCTTTGAAAACATACGGTTAAAATAACTTTGTTCCCCGATTCCACACTCACCTGAAATGTACGAGATAGGCTCATCCGTTGTAACTAAAAGCTTGCTTCCCATCTCAAGACGATAACTATTCAAAAAATTAATTGGTGTTTTTTGAGTATATTTTCGAAAAAGACTAGCGCACTTCGAACGACTAACCCCTGCTGCATTTGCAATGTCATCCAGGGAAATCTTTTCCTGATAATGTTCATAAATATAGGCAGACATTCTTCTCTGCAAAGAAATGTCACTGCTATAAGAAACTGGAATATCCTTTTCTGCAATGTACACAAGATACAATCTTCGAAAGATCATATAAATATAACCAATCACATCCAGTTCGTACCCTACTGGCTTTTCTGTAATAAGTTCATAAAGTGCGTCAAAAATATCTGAAATAAGCTTCGCATAACTGTTTCTTCCATCCATCTGAACATGAGCAAAATCGGGATTATGAATGATGGGAATAATGTATTTTTCATAGATTTCTTTATTCTGTGCCAGCATATCCGTTTTTATGGTAAGCACATCCAAATCTCCTGCCATATCTTCTGTATTATATACACGGTGCATCGTATCAAAGTTAATAAAGCATAGTTCCCCTGGATTCAAAAGAAAATCTGAATCATTTACATGACAATGAATATTTCCTTTTCTTATACGAATAATTTCTATATCATCATGCCAATGCAACATTTCTTCATGCATAATCTCTGATCGCACAACTTTTTGCTCTAACACTATAGGAAGAGATCCAAACTCAAAAGTTGTTCCCTTTCTCTCCACTTCCTGTTTCTTTCCTTTAAATGCTAATTCCATAGTAATTCTCCTATTTTAATTCTTCTATTTTTCTTGACCTTCGGACTTTTTCGTGATTTTCTTTATTTTGTTCGAAGGTCTCCAAATTTGCTCCTGAGGACCTTCGGACTTTTTCGTGTTTTTCTTTATTTTGTTCGAAGGTCTCCAAATTTTCTCCTGAGGACCTTCGGACTTTTTCGTGTTTTTCTTTGTTTTGTTCGAAGGTCTCCAAATTTGCTCCTGAGGACCTTCGGACTTTTTCTTGTTTTTCTTTATTTTGTTCGAAGGTCTCCAAATTTGCTTCTGAGGGCCTTCGGACTTTTTCTTGTTTTTCTTTATTTTGTTCGAAGGTTGCTAAATTTGCTCCTGAGGACCTTCGGACTTTTTCGCATTTTTCTTTATTTTGCTCGAAGGTTCCTTAACCTAGTCTCAAATTCCTTCAAACATTACTTAATTTTTCAAATTTTAAGAGAGTTTCTCTCATATGGTTCCTAATTTCTTCCTTAATATATATCACGGTACAATATTTTTGTAAATAACGATATTGTGCAAATTTCAAACGATATTTTGCAATATTTTATTTTTTTCTAGTGATATTATTCAATCACAAGGTAAGCGATGGCGCGAACCTGAAAGCTAAACAACAAGGTGAGCAATGGCGCGAACCTGAAAGCTAAACAACAAGGTAAGCAATGACGCAGACCTGAAACAAAATGATTAAATGAAAATTATATGAAAAGGAGATTTTTAAAATGAGAATTGTTTATGCATCAAGAATGGGACACGTAGAAGGAATCGTTGAAAGACTTGGAATCAAAAATGCTTTAAAGATTGAATCCGGAAAAGAAACAATCAATGAAGATTATGTCCTTTTTACTTATAC